>NZ_JBIAIV010000002.1:149423-374666 GCF_042871645.1 Streptomyces sp. NPDC005774
CCGGGCGCCGACCGCCTGGGCAACCCCCCCCCCCCGGGGGCCCCCCGGGCCGGCCCCGGGGGGGGGGCCCGCCCCCCGGGGGGGCCCCCCCGGGGCCCCCCCCCCTCTCCGCTGTGGTTCTACTTCGCCTGCGGCTTGCGCACCGTCAGGTGCAGTTCCTTCAGGCGGGCCTCGTCCAGCTCCGTCGGGGCGCCCATCATCAGGTCCTGGGCGTTGCCGTTGAGCGGGAAGGCGATGGTCTCGCGGATGTTGGGCTCATCGGCGAGGAGCATGACGATGCGGTCGACGCCGGGGGCGATGCCGCCGTGCGGCGGGGCGCCGAAGCGGAAGGCGCGCAGCATGCCGGCGAACTTGTCCTCGACCGTCTCACGGTCGTAGCCCGCGATCTCGAAGGCCTTGATCATGATGTCCGGCTCGTGGTTCCGGATCGCGCCCGAGGACAGCTCGACGCCGTTGCACACGATGTCGTACTGCCAGCCCAGGATGTCCAGCGGGTCCTGGGTCTGAAGGGCCTCCAAGCCGCCCTGCGGCATCGAGAAGGGGTTGTGCGAGAAGTCGATCCGCCCCGTGTCCTCATCCTTCTCGTACATCGGGAAGTCGACGATCCAGCAGAAGCGGAAGACTCCTTCCTCGAACTGGTCGGCCCGCTTCGCGGCCTCGACCCGGACGGCGCCCATGATCTTGGAGACCTCGTCGAACTCGCCCGCGCCGAAGAACACCGCGTGGCCGGGGGCGAGGGACAGCCGCTTGGTCAGCTCCGCGATGTTCGCCTCGGTCAGGAACTTCGCGATCGGGCCGGTCAGTGAGCTGTCCTCGGCCACCCGCACCCAGGCCAGGCCCTTGGCGCCCTGCGAGACCGCGTAGTCACCGAGCTGGTCGAAGAACTTGCGCGACTGGCCGGAGACGTCCGGCACCGGCAGCGCGCGCACGTGCTTGCCGGCGAACGCCTTGAACTCCGAGCCCTCGAAGACGTCGGTGATGTCGACGAGCTCCAGCTTGGCGCGCAGGTCCGGCTTGTCGGAGCCGTACTTCAGCATCGCCTCGCGGAACGGGATCCGCGGGAACGGCGAGGTGACGTGACGGCCGTTGCCGAACTCCTCGAAGAGCTCGGTCATGAGCTTCTCGATGGGCTGGAAGACGTCCTCCTGCTCGACGAAGCTCATCTCCACGTCGAGCTGGTAGAACTCGCCCGGCGAGCGGTCCGCGCGGGCGTCCTCGTCGCGGAAGCAGGGCGCGATCTGGAAGTAGCGGTCGAAGCCGGAGACCATCAGCAGCTGCTTGAACTGCTGCGGAGCCTGCGGCAGCGCGTAGAACCTGCCCGCGTTGAGGCGCGACGGGACGACGAAGTCGCGGGCGCCCTCGGGGGAGGTGGCGCTGAGGATCGGCGTCGCCATCTCGTTGAAGCCCAGCGCCGTCATCTTGTGGCGGATGGCCGAGATCACCGATGTCCGCAGCAGGATGTTGCGGTGCATGCGCTCACGGCGCAGGTCCAGGAAGCGGTACTCCAGGCGCCGCTCTTCGTTGACCCCGTCCTCGGCGTTGATCGTGAAGGGGAGCGGAGCCGCCGCGCCCAGCACCTCGACCTCGCCGACCTCGACCTCGACCTCACCGGTCGGCAGCTCGTCGTTGACGTTCTCCGCGCCGCGGGAGACGACCTTGCCGTCGATCCGGACGACGGTCTCCTTGGAGAGCCGGTCCAGGGTCTCGTAGGCGGGCGTGCCGGGCCGGGCCACGAGCTGCGTGATGCCGTAGTGATCGCGCAGATCGATGAAGAGGATGCCACCCAGGTCGCGCCGATTGTGCAGCCAGCCGCTCAACCGGACGTCGGTGCCGACGTCAGAGGCGCGGAGCTCGCCGCAGGTGTGGGACCTGTACCGATGCATCGTCGTTCATCCAGCCTTCGCGGATCGGGGTTTTGTTTCACGTGAAACTCCCCCAAGCCTACCGGCCGGTCCGAGATCGCCGCCCCAGGATTGTCCGTCGGTGCCGCGGGAACCGCCGGTAGCATTTTTCTCCTGAAACTCCATAAAGTGGGGCAATGCGCACAGGTGAGCCCCTGCCGTCCATGGGGGAAGTCCTCGCCCTCGTCGACACCGGCAGATGGCACTGGGACACGGCAACCGGGCTGGTCACGGTCGACGAGGTGGCGGCACGGCTCCTGGGACTGCCCGCCGAGCAGGCCACCCTCACAGAGGCCCAGGTGCGGGCACGACTGCACCCGGTCGACTGGAACGAGATCACCGGAGTGGTCCGGCTCGCCGTCGCCGAGGGCACCCTCGCCGAGGTACGCATCCGGATCATGGACAGTCGGGGACGGATCGTACGGGTGGTGCGCAGCCGCTCCAAGCCGACCTTCGACCCCCTGCGCAAGGCGTACCTGCTCACCGGAACCCTTCAGGAAGTCACCGATCCGACGCCCGGCACCCCCGCCGGCCGCAGGGCGGTCACCGGCGACTGGCGACGGTCCCGGGAGGCGTTCCTGCTGGACGCGGGCAGGGCGCTGGCCGAGGCGCGGTCGACGCAGGAAGTACTGCGGGTCACGGCGAACCTCTCGATGCCGGGCTTCTCACCGGACGGACTCGCGGTGTTCGGCGTGGCGGGCGACCGGCTCACCATCATCGGCCACTACGGACAGGAACCCGGCGCCGAAGACCCGTTCCACATGCCACTGGACACCCCCTACCCGGCCGCCGAGGTGGTACGGACGGGCCACGCGATCTACCTGTCCACCCCGCAGCAGTACCAGGCCCGCTATCCCCTCACCTGGCCGCTCGCCGAACGCTTCGGCCGCCACTCCTGGGCGTTCCTGCCGCTGGTCGTGTCCGGCCGCACGATAGGCACCTGGATGGCGGCCTTCAGCTACCCGGTCGCCTTCACCCCCGACGAGCGGTCGGTGCTGACCACCGTGGCGCGGATGCTGGCCCAGGCACTGTCCCGCGCGGGCACCGCCGAGAACGAGCGGGCCCTCACCGACGGCCTGCAGCGCTCGATGCTGCCGAGGCTCGGCCCTCAGCGCATCCCCGGAATGAGCCTCGCCGCCCGGTACATCCCCACCGGCGGCGGCCTCCAGGTGGGCGGCGACTGGTACGACGTGATTCCCCTGCCGAACGGCCGGTTCGCCCTGGTCATCGGGGATGTGCAGGGACACGACGTACGGGCCGCCGGGCTCATGGGCCAGCTGCGGATAGCCCTGCGGGCGTACGCGTCCGAAGGGCACCGGCCCGACGCCGTGCTCTCCCGCGCCTCCCGCTTCCTGTACGGGATCAACGAGGTGGACCCCGTCGATCCGCGCTTCGCGACCTGCCTGTACGTGGAGGTCGACCCCGCCGGTGGGATGCTGGACGTCGCCCGCGCGGGACACCCCGACCCGGTGGTCCGCATGCCCGACACGACCGTACTGATCCGGCAGACGGCCGGCGGACTTCCGCTGGGCATCGACCCGGACGCCGACTACCCCACCACCCGCATGGTCCTGGAGTCCGGCGAGACCCTGCTGATCTGCACGGACGGTCTGATCGAGACCGGCGGGCACGACCTGGACACCGGCTGGCAGCGGCTGCGCGACATCCTCGAACGCCACAGGGGCAGCCTGGAGGAACTGGCCGACGCTCTGGTCCAAGCGGTCCACGGTCCCTCCTCGCACCACACCACCGGCCCTCTGATCGACCGCCGCGAGGACGACATAGCCCTGCTGCTGCTCTCCCGTCGGGCCGAGGACCGCGGCTCCGGTGCGGGCCGGGACACCGTACGGCCGTCGCTGCGCCGCACCATGCTGACGGTGGAGCAGGCCGAGCCGGAGCGGGTCGCGGAGGCCCGGCAGCAACTGCGCGAGCTGCTGCACGACTGGTGCTCGACGGACCAGGTCGACTCGGCGGTCCTGCTCCTGTCGGAGGTGCTCACCAACGTCCTCGTGCACACGGACGCCGTCGCCCTGCTCGAAGTCGAGATCACCGACGGGCCTCAGGGCCGCCGGATGCGCATCGAGGTCACCGACGCGGGCGAGGACCTCCCGCACCTGCGCACACCGGGCGAGCTGGCGTCCTCCGGCCGCGGCCTGCTCCTGATCGAACTGCTGGCCCACACCTGGGGCGTCGTCCCGCGCGGCAAGGGCAAGAGCATCTGGTTCGAGCTGGACGAGGACGAGGCGGACACCCCGCCGGACAGGGCCGACGGGGCTGCTCCCTCGAAGCCCCACGAGGACCGCACCGCCCTCGACGACCGCGAGCCTCCCGAGGACGGCAAGCCCTACGAGGGCCGCAAACCTCTTGCGGACGGCAAGCCCCGGGAGAACCGCCCCACCCCGTGAAGGCCCTCACGACGGCTCGGGCTCCGGGGGCGACTTCGAGGACGGTTCCGCCGACGCGGTGTGGCGTTGGCGCAGTTCGTCCAGGACCCCGAGGACTGCCGCCGTCACCGGTACCGCCATCAGCATGCCGACGATCCCGGCGACCGAGGCACCGGCGGTGATGGCGATCATGACGACCGCCGGATGCATCTGCACGGTGCGGCTCTGGATCATCGGCTGGAGCACGTGCCCCTCCAGCGCCTGCACCGCGAGGACCACGCCGAGCACCCACAGCGCGATGAGGAACCCCCGGTCGGCCAGCGCCACCAGGATGGCCACCGCCCCGGAGATGAACGCCCCGAGGTAGGGGATGTACGCCCCGACGAAGACCAGCGCGCCCAGCCCGACGGCGCCCGGCACTTCGAGGATCAGCAGTCCGACGGTGATGCAGACCGCGTCGATGAGGGCGATGAGGGTGGTCCCCCGCATGAAGCCCTCGACCCCCTTGAAGGCCCGCCGGGCCATGGCCAGCACCACGCCCCCGGAGTCGCCCGGCACGAGCCCGCGCAGGGCGCCGGCGGCCCGGTCGGAGTCGCGCAGGAAGAAGAAGACGAGCAGCAGCGCGAGCACCGCCATGGCGAGCGCCTGGCCCACCACACCGACCCCGCTGATGACGCCCGACGCGGCCGTACCCCCGAACTTGGACAGCAGATCGCGCGCGTTCCCCACGATGTCGTCCAGGGAGGTGTCGGCCGCCCCGAAATGCCTGCTGAGATCGCGCGCCGCGGTCCTGAGCGAGGCGATGATCTGGTCCCCGGAATCGACCAGCGCGGACACGACGATGTACAGCGCCCCGCCGACCACCGCGACGACGGCGACACAGGTCAGGCCCGCCGACAGGGACCGCTGCACGCCGGCCCGCACCATCCGCCGGTGCAGTGGTCGCAGCAGAGCCGTACCGAGCAGGGCGAGCAGCACGGGAATCACGGCCGTCCGGAACTGCACGCACAGCAGCACCCCGACGTAACCGACCCCGCAGGCGAGCAGGATGACGGCACACCAGGCGGCGAAACGCCGAACGGCTTCGGGCAGCAACGGAGATGACGAGGAGTCCTGCATCGTCTCAGCCGATCACGCCCGGCACACCCTGTCCACCCGCCCGCCGCCCGCCCCCGGCCACCGCACCGGAAGCGGCACGTCACCCCCTCCTCCTTCCCCGGTCACCGCACCGGGAACAGCGAGTGGCCCCGCCCGGTGTCGGACGGGGCCACCACACACTCGGCCGGTCAGGAATCCCGGGGAGCCAGGGTCAGGACTCCCGGGATTCCAGGGGCTCCTGGAGCCCCTGGAGCTCCTGGGTCAGGACTCCTTCGGTCCCGACGCCGACATGCCGTGCACGGCCGGGACGGAGCCCAGCCGGCCCTTCTGGAAGTCGTCGAAGGCCTGCTGGAGTTCCTCGTGGGTGTTCATGACGAACGGCCCGTAGTGCGCCATCGGCTCCCGGATCGGCTGTCCGCCGAGCAGGACGACCTCCAGGTCCGGCGTGTTCGAGTCCTGCTTCTCGTCCGCGCGGACGGTCAGCGAGCCCCCGGCGCCGAAGACCGCCGTCTGCCCCAGGTGGACCGGACGGCGGTCGGTACCGACCGTGCCACGGCCGGCCATCACGTAGGCGAGCCCGTTGAAGTCCTCGCGCCAGGGCAGGGTGATCTCGGCACCCGGAGCCAGCGTCGCGTGGACCATCGTGATCGGCGTGTGCGTGATGCCGGGGCCCTCGTGGCCGTCCAGCTCACCGGCGATGACCCGCAGCAGCGCGCCGCCGTCGGGGGAGGTGAGCAACTGGACGCTGCCACTGCGGATGTCCTGGTAGCGCGGCGCCATCATCTTGTCCTTGGCCGGCAGGTTCACCCACAGCTGGAGCCCGTGGAAGAGGCCGCCCGACATGACCAGCTGCTCCGGCGGCGCCTCGATGTGCAGCAGCCCGGAACCGGCCGTCATCCACTGGGTGTCGCCGTTGGTGATCGTGCCGCCACCGCCGTTGGAGTCCTGGTGGTCGAAGATCCCGTCGATGATGTAGGTGACGGTCTCGAATCCGCGGTGCGGGTGCCAGGGCGTTCCCTTGGGCTCGCCCGGCGCGTACTCCACCTCGCCCATCTGGTCCATCATGATGAACGGGTCGAGATGGCGGTAGTTGATCCCGGCGAACGCCCGGCGCACCGGAAAGCCCTCGCCCTCGAAACCGCTCGGCGCGGTCGTGACGGTGAGCACGGGGCGTGCCACGGAGTCGGCCGAAGCTGTCACGCGGGGGAGCGTCAGCGTGTTCTCGACGGTCACTGCAGGCATGTCGGTACCTCTCTCTCGTACGACCATTTTAGTTGAGCGTTGAACTTCCTGCCAGCAGCAACAGAAAAAACCCGGAGGGCATTCCCTCCGGGCTCGGCAGGTTCCGGGGCGGGCGGAGATCACCCGCCCGTCACGCAATGACGGTGACCCCGGCGACGGCACCGGGCGTGCCCGCGGCCGGGGCGTCCGGGGCGGGCCCTAGCCATACATGCGCCGCATCGCGAACTCGACCATCTGCTCCACCGCCTTCGCGTCGAACACCATCCGGTGCTCGCCCTCCATGTCCAGCACGAAGCCGTAGCCGGTCGGCAGCAGGTCGATCATCTCGGCGCCGGTGATCACGAAGTACTTGGACTCCTTGCCCGCGTACCGCCGCAACTCCTTCAGCGAGGTGAACATCGGGATCACCGGCTGCTGGGTGTTGTGCAGGGCGAGGAATCCCGGGTTGTCGCCGCGCGGGCAGTACACCTTGGACGTCGCGAAGACCTGCTGGAAGTCCTCGGCGGTCACCTGCCCCGTGGTGAAGGCGCGCACCGCGTCCGCGAGCGACGGTGCGGACGGCTCCGGGTACAGCGGCGGCTGCTGCTGCTGCTGCTGCTGCTGCTGCTGCCCGTAGCCGCCCGGCATCTGCTGCTGCGGCGGGACATACCCCTGCTGTGCCCCTACGTTCTGGTCGTAGCCGTACATGCGCGCAAGCGTACCGAGAGCAGCACAGGGGCGGGCGGGTAAGGGCGGGTAATGCCTGACGGACAAGGCAGGACGGGCCGGCCCGCCGACGGCGCGGCACTCCGCGAAGCGGCCGCGGCCGGCTTCCGGTGATCCGCGGCCGGGTGCTCCGGGAAGCCCGCGGGGGCGTATCTCGTCACAGATGGCCGGATCTGGCTTGCTTCTTATTACTGGCGGGTAGCATCATCGTAGCCACTTGTTGGAATGCAAACCTGTGCGAGGAATCAAGTGCCTCGCCGTTCTCTCTACGGACCGGGAGCCGTCACCATGGGGCACTACAAGTCCAATCTCCGCGACATCGAGTTCAACCTGTTCGAGGTCCTCGGGCGCGACAAGCTGTACGGCACCGGGCCGTTCGAGGAGATGGACGTCGACACCGCGAAGAGCGTCCTCGAGGAGCTGACCCGCCTCTCGGAGAACGAGCTGGCCGAGTCCTTCACCGACGCCGACCGCAACCCGCCGGTCTTCGACCCGGAGACCAACACCGCACCGGTTCCCGCGTCCTTCAAGAAGAGCTACCAGGCCTTCATGGACTCCGAGTACTGGCGTCTGGGCCTGCCCGAGGCCATCGGCGGCACGACGACTCCCCCGTCGCTGATCTGGGCGTACGCCGAGCTGATCCTGGGCGCCAACCCGGCCGTGTGGATGTACTGCTCCGGCCCCGCCTTCGCCGGGGTCCTCCACGAGGAGGGCAACGACGAGCAGAAGAAGATCGCGCAGATCGCCGTCGAGCGGCAGTGGGGCTCCACCATGGTCCTCACCGAGCCGGACGCCGGTTCGGACGTGGGCGCCGGCCGCACGAAGGCCGTGCAGCAGGAGGACGGCTCCTGGCACATCGAGGGCGTGAAGCGGTTCATCACCTCGGGTGAGCACGACATGTCGGAGAACATCCTCCACTACGTGCTCGCGCGTCCCGAGGGTGCCGGCCCCGGCACCAAGGGCCTGTCCCTCTTCCTCGTCCCGAAGTACCTCTTCGACGCCGAGAGCGGCGAGCCGGGCGAGCGCAACGGCGTCTACGCGACGAACGTCGAGCACAAGATGGGCCTGAAGGCGTCCAACACCTGCGAGATGACCTTCGGCGACCGCCACCCCGCCAAGGGCTGGCTGATCGGCGACAAGCACGACGGCATCCGCCAGATGTTCCGCATCATCGAGTTCGCCCGCATGATGGTCGGCACGAAGGCGATCTCCACCCTCTCCACCGGCTACCTCAACGCGCTGGAGTACGCCAAGGAGCGCGTCCAGGGACCGGACCTCGCGAACTTCATGGACAAGGCCGCGCCCAAGGTCACCATCACCCACCACCCCGACGTGCGCCGCTCGCTGATGACGCAGAAGGCGTACGCGGAGGGCATGCGCGCGCTCGTCCTGCACACCGCCTCGGTGCAGGACACGATCGCGGTCAAGGCGGCCGCGGGCGAGGACACCTCGGCCGAGCACGCGCTCAACGACCTGCTCCTGCCCATCGTCAAGGGTTACGGCTCCGAGAAGGGCTACGAGCAGCTCGCCCAGTCGCTGCAGACCTTCGGCGGCTCCGGCTTCCTGCAGGAGTACCCGATCGAGCAGTACATCCGCGACTCCAAGATCGACACCCTGTACGAGGGCACCACCGCGATCCAGGGCCAGGACTACTTCTTCCGGAAGATCGTCCGCAACCAGGGCGCGGCCCTGAACTCGGTCGCCGAGGACATCAAGCAGTTCCTCGCCCTCGGCACCGGCGGCGAGGATCTGGCCGGCGCCCGCGAGCACCTGGCCAAGGCCGCCGTCGAGCTGGAGGCCATCGTCGGCCTGATGCTCACCGACCTCGCGGCCACCGAGCAGGATGTCAAGAACATCTACAAGGTGGGCCTGAACACCACCCGCCTGCTGATGGCCTCCGGTGACGTGATCGTCGGCCACCTGCTCCTCAAGGGTGCCGCGGTCGCCGCCGAGAAGCTCCAGACGGCCTCCGCCAAGGACGTCCCCTTCTACACCGGCAAGATCGCCGCGGCAAAGTTCTTCGCGGCCAACGTCCTGCCCGGCGTCACCATGGCCCGCAAGATCGCCGAAAGCGTGGAGCTGGACCTGATGGAACTGGACGAGGCCGCCTTCTAGGACCTCCCGGCACGGGTACCGGCACGGGTACCGGCACGGGTACCGGCACGGGTACCGGCACGGGTACCGGCACGGGTACCGGCACGGGTACCGGCACAGATACCGGCACAGATACCGGCACGGGTACCGGCACAGATACCGGCACAGATACCGGCACAGATACCGGCACAGATGCACGCGGGAGCGGACACGATCGGCCGATCCCGTCCGCTCCTCCCCGCGCCCGTACGAGGGCCCGCTTCCGCACCAGGAAGCGGGCCCTCGCCCTCGTTAAGGTGAACCCATGAGTGAACCCGCCCGTCCGTCTCCCGCCGCCGCCCCTCCGCGGAGCGCCGTACACGCGCCCCTCACCTTCGACCGCGGCCACACCGACGACCTCATGACCTTCCTCGCCGCCTCCCCCACGCCGTACCACGCGGTGGCGAACGCCGCCGAGCGGCTGGAGAAGGCGGGCTTCCGTCAGGTCATGGAGACGGACGCCTGGGACGCCGACACCTCGGCGGCTCCCGGAGCGGGCAGCGGCGGCAAGTACGTCCTGCGCGGCGGCGCGATCATCGCCTGGTACGTCCCCGAGGGTGCGGCGCCCCACACGCCGTTCCGGATCGTCGGCGCCCACACCGACTCCCCCAACCTGCGGGTGAAGCCGCGGCCCGACACCGGAACGCAGGGCTGGCGCCAGGTGGCCGTGGAGATCTACGGCGGGCCGCTGCTCAACTCCTGGCTCGACCGTGACCTGGGCCTGGCCGGCCGGCTGTCCCTGCGGGACGGCTCGACCCGGCTGGTGAACGTCGACCGGCCGCTGCTGCGCGTCCCGCAGCTCGCCATCCACCTGGACCGCTCGGTGAACACCGACGGCCTCAAGCTCGACAAGCAGCGCCACATGCAGCCGGTCTGGGGCCTGGGCGAGGACGTGCGCGACGGCGACCTCATCGCCTTCCTGGAGGACACCGCCGGGGTCCCCTCCGGCGAGGTCACCGGCTGGGACCTGATGGTGCACTCCGTGGAGCCGCCGGCCTACCTGGGCCGCGACAAGGAACTGCTGGCCGGCCCGCGCATGGACAACCTGCTGTCCGTGCACGCCGGCACGGCCGCGCTGACGGCTGCCGCCGCGTCCGGGGCCGGGCCGACCCACATCCCCGTCCTGGCCGCCTTCGACCACGAGGAGAACGGGTCACAGTCCGACACCGGTGCGGACGGGCCGCTGCTCGGCGGCGTGCTGGAGCGCTCGGTGTTCGCCCGCGGTGGCTCGTACGAGGACCGGGCACGCGCCTTCGCCGGCAGCGTCTGCCTCTCCTCGGACACCGGTCACGCCGTCCACCCCAACTACGCGGAGCGGCACGACCCGACGCACCACCCGCGCGTCGACGGCGGCCCGATCCTCAAGGTCAACGTCAACAACCGCTACGCGACGGACGGTTCGGGCCGGTCCGTGTTCGCGGCGGCCTGCGAGAAGGCGGGCGTGCCCTTCCAGTCGTTCGTCTCCAACAACTCCATGCCGTGCGGCACCACGATCGGCCCGATCACCGCGGCCCGGCACGGCATCAGGACCGTCGACATCGGCGTGGCCATCCTGTCGATGCACAGCGCGCGCGAACTGTGCGGCGCGAAGGACCCGTTCCTCCTGGCGAACGCGCTGACGGCGTTCCTGGAGGGGTAGGGAGCCCGCCCCGTCACCGGCCCCGCGTGCGCCGGGCGGTGAGTCGACCTCCCGCGGGAGCTCCGCGCCTCCCGCGGGAGTTCCGCGCATTCCGACGGGAGGCCTACTCGCCGCCGAAGCATGAGTGATGGCCGCCCGGGTATCCGGAGGCAACCGGAAGGACCGGGGAAGAACCGGAAGAACCGGATAGGGAGGCGGCACTCATGGGACTCGGAGGGTGCATCATCCTGATCGCCGTAGGGGCGATCCTCACCTTCGCGACCGACTGGGACATGCAGGGAGTCAACCTGAACCTGGTCGGCGTCATCTTCATGATCGTCGGTCTGATCGGCGTGGCGACCTTCAGCAGCATCGCCCGGCGCAGGCGTGTCGTCGTTCCGCCGGCCACACCGGTCATCGACGACACCCGCCCGCGCAGCCGCGACGGCTACAGCGACGGATACGGGGTCTGATCGGGCGTCACCGGGACCCGTACGCCACGCTCGTGCCATGTACACCGCATGTGCCGGGGGTACGCCGCATGCCGACAATCGGCCTAGTGACGGCGTCGGGAGGCGGGCTGCGGGGCACCCGTGATGGCATGAGATTCCTCGTACGCGACCGGCTCCTCGGAATCGGTGACGACTACTGGATCGAGGACGACCAGGGCAACAAGGTCTTCCTCGTCGACGGCAAGGCCATGCGGCTGCGGGACACCTTCGAACTGAAGGACGCCCGGGGCCGTGTGCTCATCGACATCCGCAAGAAGATGTTCGCCCTGCGCGACACCATGGTGATCGAGCGGGACGGCGAGGCGCTGGCGGCGATCCGGCGCAAGCGGCTGTCCCTGCTGCGCAACCACTACCGGGTCACTCTGGCCGACGGCACCGAACTGGACGTCAGCGGCAAGATCCTCGACCGTGAGTTCGCCGTGGAGTACGACGGTGAGCTGCTCGCCGTGATCTCGCGGCGCTGGCGGCACATCCGGGAGACGTACGGCGTCGACGTCGTACGGGACGACGCGGACCCGGCACTGCTGATCGCGGTGGCGGTGTGCGTGATCCACCTGGCGGAGAAGGAGCGGGAGGGCTAGGGGCCGGGCCCGGCCCGGCCCCAGGGCCCACCCCGGACACCTGCCCCGGGTCCGTTCAGGGGCCGCCCGGCTCCGTTCAGGCCCCGCCCGGGTCCGTTCCCCGGGGCGAGGGCTCAGCGGTGCGGGCTCAGCGGTGCGGGCGGTCCAGGCCCAGGACGCGGTCCTTGAGGGCCGGGAACCGATCGCGGGTCTTCGCCACCTCCGCCGGGTCGAAGTCCACCGTGAGGACCTGCTCCCCGGGGCCGGCCTCCGCCAGGACCTCTCCCCACGGATCGACCACGATCGAGTGACCCGCCTGCGGAACTCCGGCGTGGGTCCCGGCCGTTCCGCACGCGAGGACGTACGCCTGATTTTCCACGGCCCGCGCCCGCGCCAGGAGCGTCCAGTGGGACCGGCGGCGCTCCGGCCAGCCCGCCGGGACGACGAGCGTCTCGGCACCGGCGTCGACGAGAGCGCGGAAGAGTTCGGGGAAGCGCAGGTCGTAGCAGGTCGCGACGCCGAGCGTGGTGTGCGGCAGCGGCACGGTCACCAGCGCGTCGCCCGCGCTCATCAGGACGGCCTCGCCCTGGTCGAAGCCGAAGCGGTGGATCTTGCGATAGACGGCGGCCAGGTCGCCGGCGGGGGAGAGGACGAGCGAGGTGTTGTAGAGCGGCCCGTCGCCCGTGGCGGAGCCGCCGTCGGCGGCGGCCCGCTCCGGGACGGAACCCGCGTGCAGCCATACCCCCGCGTCGCGCGCGGCCGCGGCCATCGCCTCGAGGGTCGGCCCGTGGAGGGGTTCCGCCTCGCGCGCGAAGTCCTCGTGGGCGAAAGCGCCGGTCGTCCACAGCTCCGGCAGGACGACGAGGTCGGCCCCGGCCTGTTCCCTTACCAGAGCGGCGACCCTGCGCCGACGGGATTCGACCGATTCGCCCTCGTTCACGGCGACTTGGAGCAACGAAGCGCGCACAATACCACCGTCCTGGCATTTGACTCGTCGGCACGGCCTACGATCGTCACACGAAAGCACTGCCGGGGTGCCTCACAGCAGCGTAACTTGGGGGCCCTCCCGGTTCGAGCGTAGTCGAGAACCGGGGGAGTCCCCAGACGCCCGCCGAGCGCAGCCACCGCCCACTGGCACCGCCGCCACAACCTGCCCGTGTACCGACCGCCGAGGGGTCCCGTTCCGTGAGTCTGCATCCCACCCTCCAGCCCTACGCCGACGCCTGGAACCAGTCCGTCGAGGCGATATCCGAGCTGGTGCAGCCGCTCGTGGAGGCCGACTGGAACCGGCGGACGCCGTGCCCGGGGTGGTCGGTCCGCGATGTGGTCTCCCACGTCATCGGTCTGGACTGCGAGATGCTGGGCGACCCGCGCCCGATCCACACACTGCCGCGCGACCTGTTCCACGTCACCAACGACCAGCAGCGCTACACGGAGATCCAGGTCGACGTACGCCGCCACCACACGGCGCCGGAGATGACCTCCGAGCTGGAGTACACGATCATCCGCCGCAACCGCCAGCTGCGCAACGAGTCGCGTGAGCCGGGCAGGACGGTGCGCGGCCCGCTCGGCTCGGAGCTCACCCTGGAGGAGTCCATGCGCCGGCACGCGTTCGACGTGTGGGTGCACGAGCAGGACCTGCGCGCGGCCCTCGGCCGTCCCGGCGACCTCGACTCCCCCGGCGCGCACGTCGCCCGCGACGTGCTGCTCGCGGAGCTGCCGCGGGTGGTCGCCGAGAAGGCTCAGGCACCGCGCAGCTCGGCCGTGGTCATCGACGTCCACGGGCCCGTGGAGTTCCTGCGCACCATCCGCGTCGACATCCAGGGCCGCGGCACGCTGGAGACCGCCCCGGCGCTCGGCCCGGCCGTCACGCTCGGCCTCGACTGGGAGACGTACGTCCGCCTGGCGTGCGGCCGGGTGACGCCGGACGCGGTGTCGGACCGGCTGAAGACGGAGGGCGACCCGGATCTGGCGGCGGCGATCCTGCGGCACTTCGCGGTGACGCGGTAGGACCTGCCGGCGGGAGCGGGGGTGCCGGGGCCCCGGGGCGCCCCGGACGGCACCCGGGCCCCCGGGCCCCGGGCCCCGGGCCCGGGGCCCTGGCATACGTCCCCCGGGCACGCGTCCCTACACCGGCACGTGCACGCTCTGCACCCGGCCGACGACCAGCCGTTCCCGCTCCCTGCGCGCCGCCTGCCCGCGCAGCCGCAGGATCTGGGAGAGCCCGAAGGCCTGGAGGACGAAGACGGCGGCGAAGGCGACGCCGTAGTCCCCGCCGGTGGCGTCCAGCAGCACGCCGACGGCGAACAGGGTGGTCATGGACGCGATGAAGCCGCCCATGTTGGTGATGCCGGACGCCGTGCCCTGCCGCTCCGGCGGGTTCACCGGGCGGGAGAAGTCGAAGCCGATCATCGAGGCCGGACCGCAGGCACCCAGCACCGTGCACAGCACCACCAGCAGCCACATCGGCGCCGTCTCGCCCGGGTAGGCCAGCGTGGCCGCCCACAGCAGGGCCGTCACCCCCACGGTCCCGAGGACCAGCGGCAGCCGCGCGCCGTGCCGCCGGGCGATCAACTGGCCGTAGACGAGCCCGAAGACCATGTTGGACAGCACCACGAGGGTGAGCAGCTCACCGGCGGTGGCCCGGGACAGCCCCTGGGCCTCGACGAGGAACGGCATGCCCCACAGCAGCAGGAACACCATCGCCGGGAACTGCGTGGTGAAGTGCACCCACATGCCGAGCCGGGTCCCCGGTTCGCGCCAGGAGGCGGCGATCTGCCGGCGTACGTAGGTGGCGCCCCGGTGCGCCACGGAGTCCGGCTCGTGACCCTCGGGATGGTCCTTCAGGAACAGCAGGAGCAGGACGAACACCACGACACCCGCGAACGCGCTGCCCCCGAAGGCCGCCGTCCAGCCGATGCCGTGCAGCAGCCGGGCCAGGACCAGGGTGGAGACGAGGTTGCCCGCCATGCCGGCCAGCCCGGCGAGCTGCCCGATCAGCGGCCCGCGCCGGGCCGGGAACCACCGGCTGCCCAGCCGCAGCACGCTGATGAACGTCATGGCGTCCCCGCAGCCGAGCAGGGCGCGGGAGGCGAGCGCCATGCCGTACGACGGGGAGAGGGCGAAGCCGAGCTGTCCGACCGTGAACAGCACGACGCCGATGCCCAGCACCTTCTTGGTGCCGAGCCGGTCGACGAGCAGGCCGACGGGTATCTGCATGCCCGCGTAGACCAGCAGTTGGAGGATGGAGAAGGTGGACAGGGCGGAGGCGTTGACGTCGAAGCGGTCGGCGGCGTCGAGACCGGCCACCCCCAGGGACGTACGGAAGATGACGGCGACGAAGTAGACCGAGACACCGATCCCCCACACCGCCAGGGCACGCCGCCCGCCCGGAGGGTCCGCGGGCAGCGGACTCCCGCCGGGTCGACGGAATCCGGGGGAACCCGCGGGGTCGCCGGCACCGCTCGTGCCGGTCATCGCACTTCCCCCCGGGCCAGGTGGGAGAACCAGCCGACGTGCCGGTTGACGACCTCGGCGGCCGCCTCCGGGTCCCCCGAGCGCAGCGCCTCGAGGATCTCCTGGTGCTCGGAGAGGGTCTTCGCGATGCGGTCGGGGTGCGAGTACATGACGGCGACCCCCATGCGCAGTTGTCGGTCGCGGAGCTGGTCGTAGAGGCGGGAGAGGATCTCGTTGCCGCCGCTTCGGACGATCTCCGCGTGGAAACAGCGGTCGGTGACGGACGCGGCGGCGAAGTCGCCCGCGGCGGCCTGTTCCCTCTGCCGGGCGAGCAGCGCCTCCAAGCGCTCGATGAGCCCGGGGGGCGCGGGGACGGCCTTGCGCACCGCGTGCTCCTCGACGAGCAGCCGGGTCTCGACGACGTCGGCGATCTCCTGCGCGGAGACGGGCAGGACGAGGGCGCCCTTCTTCGGGTAGAGCCGGATCAGGCCCTCGGCCTCCAGCCGCAGCAGCGCCTCGCGCACCGGGGTGCGCGAGACCCCGGCGGCGTCGGCCAACTCCCCCTCGGTCAGCAGGGTGCCGCCCTCGTAACGGCGGTCGAGGACACCCTGCTTGACGTGGGCGTAGACGCGCTCGGCGGCGGGGGGTTGCTTCACGGGGGCCAGGCTCATGGCGACAGGATAGATACAACACGTACCTATGAACGCATCCGTCCATCATGCGGACCGGAAGGCCGAAGCCCCGACGGACCGGCGCCCCGGGCCCGCGACCCGGACCGACGGACCGGCGCCCCGGGCCCGCGACCCGGACCGACGGACCGGCGCCCCGGGCCCGCGACCCGGACCGACGGACCGGATCAACGGGCCCGCGACCCGGACCGACGGACCGGATCAACGGACCGGCGAACCAGTAGGCGGCTGAGGCCCGGTGGCCTGCGGACCGTCGAGCCGCCCGACGCGCCGGCGGACCGTCGAGGCGGCCGGCGAAATTCGCACACCCCGGCGCACAACCATCCACACCGCTTGCGCGTCAGACTGATGCGGCCCCACTCAGCCGCACCTCAAGTCGGCCGCAGCAATGGGGCATTCAACCTAATCGGGGTACCTCACTTGAATATCGGCACTCAGAGCATCCGCCTCCGTCGAGCCGTCGGCGTCGCCGTCACCACCGGCGCCGTACTGGCCTCCGGAGCCCTCTACGCGTCACCGGTCCAGGCTGCCGCCGCACCCACGATCGCCGCCAAGGGCGGCTTCGTGATGAACAACGCGAACGGCAAGTCGCTCTACACCAAGGCCGCGAACACCCGCCTTTCGACCGGTTCCACGACGAAGATCATGACCGCGAAGGTCGTGCTCGCGCAGAAGAACCTGAACCTCGACGCCAAGGTCACCATCCAGATGGCCTACAGCGACTACATCGTGGCGAACAACGCGTCGTCCGCGCGCCTGATCGTGGGCGACAAGGTGACCGTGCGCCAGCTGCTGTACGGGCTGATGCTGCCGTCCGGCTGCGACGCGGCGTACGCGCTGGCCGACAAGTTCGGTACGGGCTCGACGCGGGCCGCCCGGGTGAAGTCCTTCGTCGGGAAGATGAACGCCGACGCGAAGAAACTGGGTCTGAAGAACACCAACTTCGACTCGTTCGACGGCATCGGCAAGGGCAACAACTACTCCACGCCGCACGATCTGACGAAGATCACCAGCAGCGCGCTGAAGAGCGCCAACTTCCGCGCGATCGTCAAGACGAAGACGTACACGGCGAAGACCGTCACGAAGACGGGCAGCACCCGCACCATGGCGCCGTGGACCAACACCAACGGTCTGCTCAGCAGCTACAGCGGCACGATCGGCGTGAAGACCGGCTCGGGCCCGCAGGCCAAGTACTGCCTGGTCTTCGCCGCGACGAAGAACGGCAAGACCGTCATCGGCACGGTCCTCGCCTCGACCGGCTCCGCCCAGCGCGAGGCGGACGCCAAGAAGGTCATGAACTACGGCTTCGGCCGGATCTGACACCCGGGCCACAGCGCAGGGGCTCACCGTTCGCGGTGGGCCCCTGTCCCATGTGGGGTCAGACCGTTCCGATCAGGGCGTCGAGGATCAGCTTCTCGGCGAAGCAGAAGGCGACACCGCACACGGGGGCGAGCACGGCGCACAGCCAGAACCGGGGCTCCCGGGCGCGGGCGAGACGGTACGTCAGGAAAGCGGTGAGCAGCACGCCGGCCGACAGGAAGACGACCGCCTCCGTCCAGTAGCCGAGCGCCAGGCCCAGCCAGAGCCCTTCACCCAGCACCACCATCGCGATGACCGCGCCGGCCACCGCCCGCACGTCCCCGCGCCCGCGGCGCACCGTCCATCCGGCCCACCCCAGCAGGGGCCCGCCGGCCAGCCCCGCCACCGACCACACGGCGGCGGTGCCGAGGCCTCCGGCCCCGAAGGTGTTCCCGAGCGTGGACGCCGCGTAGTAGCCACCACAGGTGGCGAGCATCATCAAGGCTCCACCCCAGACGGCGAGTTGCCTGCTGCGGATCAGCGCCCCGGCCGCGGCGGTCCACAGGATCCAGGTGGACACCGAGTTGGTCGCCCGCTCCAGCAGGGGTGTCGTCCCGTGCAGGGTGTACGTCGCCCAGCCGAGCAGCAGCCCGAAGGCCAAGGTCGCGGCGAGGGCGGTGGCGGGGGTGTCGCGGCGCAAGGCGATCACGGTGGTCATGTCCGGCACTATACACATGAGGTATACGTGCAGTGTATACGCGCGGTGCATACTCGTCGGGATCCGCGTTCGAGGGCCGTTCTCGGCGGTACCGGCGCTCGGCGACCTCGCGTTCGGCGACCTCGGCGCTCGGCGACCTCGGCGCTCGGCGGCCCAGAAACGGAGATCAGCGGTGACGGCCGACCGCCGTGCGGGGCACCGGGACAGCCGTCGGGCCGAGAGGCGTCCGCACGCCCAGGTGGGGTGGTGCGGGTGTACTCGCGTCCGCTGCTCCTCGTCGACGAGGAGCAGCGGGGAACCGGCGGGGAACCGGCGCTCAGGTCCCGCGGTGCTCCACCGCGTCCTCGGCTTCGGGGGTCGCGGCCCGGACCGCGCCGGTGGTGGTGAAGCGTTGGCGGTAGGCGGTGGGGGTGGTGCCGAGATGGCGGACGAAGACGCGGCGGAGGGTTTCGTCGCTGCCGAACCCGCTGTGCCGGGCCACCGAGGTGACGCTGTGTCCGTCGAGGAGGAGTTGTCGGGCGCGGTCGAGACGGACCCGCTCGACCCAGCGGGCGGGAGTGGTGCCCAGTTCCGTGTGGAACAGCCGGGTCAGGTGCCGGGGGCTGACGGCCGCGGCGCGGGCCATGGACGGCAGGTCGTGATCAGCGGCCGGGTCGGCCAGCACGGAACTGATCAGGGTCCGCAGGAGACCGTTGCGCGCGGGCGCGGTGGCGGCCGTGGTGAACTGCGACTGCCCACCCGGACGCCGCAGGAAGACCACCAGTTCGCGTGCGATGCGGCGGGCCGCTTCGGCTCCGTGGTCGTCCTCGACGAGGGCCAGTGTCAGGTCGATGCCCGCGCTGATGCCCGCGGAGGTGACGAACCGCCCGTCGCGGACATGGATCGCGTCCGGCTCGACGCGTACCCGGGGGTGACGGCGGGCGAGCGTGTCGGCATGCCGCCAGTGAGTGGCCGTCCGGCGCCCGTCGAGCAGGCCGAGTTCGGCCAGGACGAAAGCGCCGGTGCACACCGAGGCGACCCGCGTCGCCCGCGCGGCCACGGTACGGGTCGTCGCCAGCAGCTCCGCGTCCACCGGCTGCTCGGCCAGGCGGTCGCCTCCGGCCACGAGCACCGTGTCGATCCGTCCGGCTTCGGCCGCCGTCACGGTGCCGCTCAGCGGCATCCCGGTCGAGGTCCTGACCTCTCCGCCGCACGCCGAGATCATGACCAGGTCGTAGGGGTGGCCGAGCCGGCCCGCCTGGTGCAGGACCTCCGCGGGGCCACTGACGTCCAGCATGGTCACACCGTCGAACACCACGAAGCCCACCCGGTGCGTCATGTCCGAATCCGTGGTTTCTCTGTCAGGAAGGACATGGCGCCATGGTACGCACCGGGAGACCCTGGAAGCCGGTCCCCGAAACGAGGAAGTGGAGAGAGACCATGAGCGAGACGATTACCGACGTGCGGATCCCGGACAGCGCTCTGGCGCGGGAGGCGACCGAACTGGTCCGTGAGGCGGCCTCACCGCTGCTGTTCGACCACTCCCGGCGCGTGTTCCTCTGGGCAGTGCTGCGCGGGCGCGAACAGGGGCTTTCGTTCGATCCGGAGCTGCTGTACGTAGGGGCGATGTTCCACGACCTGGGACTGACCGAGCGGTTCCGCCGCACCGACCAGCGTTTCGAGATCGACGGCGCCGACGAGGCACGGCGGTTCCTGCACGCCCACGGCGTCACCGGCGAGGCGGCCGACCGGGTCTGGACGGCGATCGCCCTGCACACCACGCCGGAGATCCCGCTGCACATGGCCCCCGAGATCGCCCTGGTCACCCGGGGGGTGGAACTGGACGTGCTGGGCATCGGCTACCACGCGGTCTCCGACGGACAGCGTGCGGCCGTGCTGGAGGCCCACCCCCGCCCGGACTTCAAGAACCGGATCCTGGCCGCGTTCACCGAGGGCATCAAGGACCGCCCCGAGACGACGTTCGGCAACGTCAAGGCCGATGTGCTCGCCCACTACGTGCCCGGATTCGTCCGCGGCGACTTCGTCGAGGTCATCAAGGACTCCGCCTGGGCCGAATAGCCCCGGCCCTCGGCCGCCGGACCGGCCGGCCCGGTCCCCCACGCAGGGGCGGCGACAGCGTCGTCGGCTGCCCCTGTCCCGGCCGGTCCGCCCCCTGGGGGTACGGCTGGCCGTACGCCCCTTTCCCGGTCCACGGTCGTACGTCCCCTCCCCTCCCCGTCTCCCGATCCCGTCGAGGTCGCTCATGTCCGCGCAGCAGCCGAGTCCCGCCGTCGCCGACGCGCCGACCCCGGTCCGGCCCCACCTCGACGGCGACGGCACGACGGTCTCCCCCCGCGGTGACGTCCCGGCTCCGGAGGAGACCGGCGCGTCGGTCTGGCGTGTCGTCGGTGACCCGCTGGTCGCGGCGACCCGGGAAGGCGTGCTGTCCGGCTCCCGGGTCGCGGTGAAGGACGTCTTCGCCGTGGCCGGCCACGCGATCGGGATGGGGAATCCGGCCTGGCTGCGCGAAGCCCCGATCGAGCCGGCCCACTCCGCGGCCGTCCGGGCCCTGCTGCGGGCCGGGGCGGACATCACCGGTATCGCGCAGACCGATGAGCTGGCTTACGGCCTGTCCGGGCACAACTCGCATTACGGGATGCCGCCGAACCCCGCGTCGCCCGGACGGGTCCCCGGGGGCTCCTCGAGCGGCCCGGCCAGTGCCGTCGCCCTGGGCCTGGCCGACATCGGCCTGGGCACCGACACGGCGGGCTCGACGCGGGTACCGGCCTCCTACTGCGGGCTGTACGGCCTGCGGCCGACCCACGGCCTGGTCCCGGACACCGGACAGACCGGTCTCGCGCCCTCGTTCGACACCCCGAGCTGGATCACCCGGACCCCGCGGCTGCTCGACCGGGTGACCGACGTACTCCTTCCGCGGCAGCCCGCACAGCCGATCGAACGATGGATCCTGGCCACGGACCTGTTCGCCCTCGCGGACCCGGCCCTGCGCCTTCCGCTGCAGGACGCGGCACGCGCGTGGGCGGACCGGCTGGCCGTCCCGCTGCAGCCGAGGGAGAGCACCTGCGCCGCGCATCTCGAGGAATGGGCGGAGGCAGTGGGCGTCATCCAGGCCGTGGAGATGTGGCAGATGCACGGAAGATGGCTGCAGACGCATCACGAGGCCGTCTCACCCGGGGTCGCACACGCCGTCGCCGCGGGCGAGAACATGCCGGCCGAGTACCTGACATGGGCCCGGGACGCCCTGAGCCGGGCGCGGAGCACGCTCGCCGAGCTGATCCCGCCGGGGACCGCGCTCGTACAGCCGGCGGCCCCGACCGCGGCACCCCCGCCCGGCCCGGCCGGCAACGGCCTGGCACTGCGTACCGCGACGGTACGGCTGGTCTGCGCCGCGAGCGCGGCGGGCCTGCCGGTGCTGACCCTGCCCGGAGTGCGCAGCCCGGCCGGCCCCGTCGGCCTCAGCCTCCTCGCGCCCGCCGGAAGCGACCGCGCCCTCACCGCCGCGTTCGCCCCTCACACCACCATGCCGCGCCACAGTTCCACCTAGGTTCCCCCCGTCCCGCGCCTCGTAAAGCACTTCTCGACCATGTCCCGGAAGACCACCGAGACAATCTCGAGACAGTGACTGGAAGTCACTGTCTCAGCATTCCCGCAGGTCGGAGCTGGCGCCGAGACTTGCAACTCATCGATGAACGGAACTCCGGTGCATATGTTCCACCGGGCTTGAGCCCGGCACGGCAGGAGGGGCGCCGCAATCCGAAGTTGCGGCGCCCCTCCTGCGATGAACCCAGTGGTTCGTCGGGCGTTACACGGTCAGGGGGATGCGCGTCTCGTCCACCCAAAGCCTGTCCCGTAACTGCTGATCACTGACGACTTGAGACGTGAAAGGGGGCCACCACTCCAGGGGCCCCCTTTCCTCTACCTCGCACCACCGCCGCATACACACTCCCATCAGCCGGTACAGCGGTTTCGATCTTCTTCGCTCGCAGTCGTGAACATCCTCGAACCGGCTGGCATATGCGCTCCGCCCCGCTCTACGTTCCCCAGCGGAGGTGGTTCACATGAACGAACCCAGCAGACGAAAGAGCTTCACCGAGCGGCATGAGGCGATCGACGTCAGCGACTTCGTCTACGCGGCGACCGGCGCCCGGGTGCGGAGACTGACGATGCCGGACGGGACGCACTGGTTCCCGGCGGTGGACGTCTGCAAGGAACTCGGCCACACCAACTCTCGGAAAGCTCTCGCAGATCATGTTCCCGACGAGCATCGAGAGATGCTCGAGACCGTAACTGGAGGTTACGGTCTCAGCATTCCCGCAGGTAGGGGGTGGCGTCGAGACTTGCACGTCATCTCTCTCCAAGGTCTCATCCTCCTCGTCAACGCCTGCACCAAATCGGCCTGCGCCCCCTTCAAGCAGTGGGTCGCCGAAGTGATCGAGACCGTTCAGCGCGAGGGTTCCTACTCTCTCGACAAGGCCGAAGTACAGCCCGCCGAGCCAGGTGCCCCCATCGCCTACGCCATGCCGGAACAGGTCGCCGAGGCCATCGTCCGGCTGGAGGCGCACAACCTTCAGCTGGACGAGGAGCTCGCCGGCGGACAGCGTGAGTCGATCGCTTTGCAGAAGGAGATGCTGACCGCGCAACAGGACGCACTCGCCGTGCAACAGGCGACCCTCTCCGTGCAGCAGGCAACTCTCGCTGTCCAGCAGGCCATGGTGCGGGCGATGGAACGCATCGCGGACCGGTTCGACACCCTCGTCCTCGAACGTCGTCCGACCCGGGGACACCTGGCCACGCCGCCCACCACGGAGTCGGTACTGGCCGACTGGCGGGAGCGGTTGTCCGTGACCGAGGACGTGTGGACGGTGGCCGTGGTCATCGCCCCGGTTCTCGTCGAGCAGGGTGAGATGCGCGAGCCACTGGAGTCGATCGCCGCCCGTACTGGGCTTTCCGTGCACCGTGTCAACGAATGCCTCCGGCTGCTGCGCAAGCACGCCTGCATCCGCTCGCGGGGCGGGACCGAGGACCGGGGCCCCGGTGTACGTGCTCCACCGGATCTGAGAGACCGGCACGGCAGGAGGGGCGTCGCAATCCGAAGTTGCGGCGCCCCTCCTGCGATGAACCTAGCGGTTCGCCGGGTCTCACGCCCAGCCGATCAACCGTTTCGGGTTCTCCGGGATCGCGGCAGGACACTGGCGTCCGGCCGTTGTCCGGAGTTCACTCCTCGACGGCGTCCGCGAGGAACGCCGCCCAGGCGGAGGGCGCGAGCCGGAGTATCGCGCCGGCGGCATCCTTGGAGTCCCGGACGGCTACGGTGCCGGGTATGTTGCGGGCGACCTCGACGCACTCGCCGTGAGCATCGCCGCTGCTGTATGTGGACTTCTTGAAGTCGAACTCAGACACGGTGTCCTACGCCTCCTTGCGGATGCTGTCGATGAACCTGACCGAGCTGCTGTGCGCCAGCCCCAGCCGCGTGATGCGGTCGAAGACAGCGCCGTGATGCGCGGCATCAGTCTCACTCTCCAGCCAGACCTTCGTCGACAAGGTATCCACCTGCACCACGTCCAGCGCACCGGGCTCCGCAAAGGACACCGCGGTGAAGGCACAGGTCATGCCAGGGTGAGCGCCGACCATGAACGGAACAACCTGCACCCGCACGTTGGGAAGGCTCGTCACCTCCAGCAGGTGTTCCAGCTGCGCCCGCATGACATCTCGGCCACCCACAAGTTGACGCAGCACTCCTTCGTGCAGCAATGCCCAGAGCTGTAGCGGACGCTCACCAGCGAGTCTCGCCTGCCGGGCCATCCTCGCCTCGACGAAAGTCTCGATCTCGTCGAGGTCTTGCCAGGCCCCATTGCCGACTGCGAGAGCCCGCGCATAGTCGGCGGTCTGCAAGAGACCGGGTACGAAGGTCAGTTGCCAGGTGCGGATCTCCGTGGCGATGTCCTCCAGTGCGACGTATTCGATCTGAGCCGCCAGTTGCGGGTACTGGTTCCACCACCCCTTGGCCTTGCGCCGGTCCCTGTCCGCCTTCGCCAGAGCCAGCAGCTTCTCGATCACCGCCTCGTCGTTCTCGCCGTACAAGTGGCACAGTGCCCTGACATCGGGGTCTCTCATGGGCACTTGGCCACGTTCGATCTTCGCGATCTTGGTGACCGATGCCGTCAGCGCCTCAGCCGCATGCGTCTGACGCAGACCGCACACCTCCCGCATCCGCAGCAGTTCCCCGCCGAGCCGTCGTCCCAGCACGGTCGTGATCGTCTTGCCACGATTGGGGTCATTGCCCGCCATCTCGCGTTCCCTCCCGGTCAATCGCACCAGTTTGAGACTTGGAGCGATCCACTCACAAATAGGACAGCGATATTGCTGCCCCGTTCGATTGCTGCCCAACTCCAAAAAAGCTACCTTAAGTATCCAACCGCTTACTCAAAGGCATCAGTTGGCGGAAGCGCACCGTGCTGCCCTCGTCCGCACGGCAGAGCCACCGCCATCTCGCACAAGGAGGTGTGCCCCCATGACCGATTCCTGTCCGCCCCCGCTCTCCAAGGGCTACGACCGCTACGACACCGTCAGTTACACGCCCTGCCCCCAGAACATCCCCCGCGCCCGCAGGCACGTCGCACGACTCGTCGTCGGCTGGGGGCACCCCGGAGCCGCCGGGGACGCGGCGCTGGTCGCGAGCGAGTTGTGCACGAACGCGCTGCTGCACGGATGCCTGCGGGACCGGCTGTTCCGGGTGGAGACCTCCCTCACCGGCACCGCGCTGCGCATCGCCGTCACGGACCCGAGGGGCGAGCGCCTGCCGCAGGACCGGCCGGCCGACCCCGACGCCCAGTTCGGGCGCGGACTCCTCATCGTCCGCGCCCTGGTCGACAGGTGGGCCGTGGAACACCTGGCCGTGGGCAAAACGGTGTGGGCGGAAATGGCTGTGACGGGGAGGGCTGATGCGTAGCCCGATCAGCCGGTTGCTGACGCGGTGCCGCAGTACTGTGGCCACCCGGAGGAAGGAGGCTCGGATGGCAACCGAGTGGCAGGACGCGATTGCCGAGGCGCAGGAAAGCACCGGGTTCACCGGAGAAATCGTTCCTCGTACGGTGGACGCGATCGGTACGGCACTGCGCATCGACCGCCGCACCGAGTTCTACACGGAGCTGGGCTCCCTGGGCGACGCCGACCGCTTCGAGGCCTTCCTGAACCACTGGTGGGCCCAGGCCCTCGCCGACTCCACACCGGACGAGGACACACGGGAGCAGGCGATCGAATTCGCCGACACCTCTGTGTCCCTCCACTCGCGGGCCGTGGACGGCCCCACGGTCACCCAGGCCGAGATCACCACCCTCGTCATGGGGGCGGAAGCCTCGTGAGCTACACGATCATCTGGGAACGGACGGCTTCCGAAGGGCTCAAGAGACTCCGCACACGGGACGGCGACGCCGTCAAACCGCTGGTCAAGGCGATCAACGCCAGCGACTTCGTGTACGCGGCGACCGGGTGCGGAGGCTGAGCGTGCCGGACGGGACGCACTGGTTCCCGGCGGTGGACGTCTGCAAGGAACTCGGCCACACCAACTCTCGGAAAGCTCTCGCAGATCATGTTCCCGACGAGCATCGAGAGATGCTCGAGACCGTAAGTGGAGCTTACGGTCTCGGCATTTCCGCAGGTAGAGAGTGGCGTCGAGACTTGCACGTCATCTCTCTCCAGGGTCTCCCCCTCCTTGCCAACGCCTGCATTCACTCGCGGGGCAGGGCCGAGGACGGGGCTCCGGTGTACGTGCTCCACCGAGCTTGAGGCCGGCACACCCGAGACCGGCACAGCAGGAGGGGCGTCGCGGCACCGGCTTGCGACACCCCTCCTGTCAGGAACCCGGTCGGTTCATGGCCTTCACGCCCAGCTGATCAACCGTTTCGGCTGTTCCAGGATCGCCGCCACGTCGGCGAGGAACCTGGAGCCCAGTTCGCCGTCGATCAGGCGGTGGTCGAAGCTCAGCGCCAGGGTGGTGACCTGACGGGGCTTCACCTTGCCCTTGTGGACCCACGGCTGGAGCTTGATCGCGCCGACCGCGAGGATCGCGGACTCGCCGGGGTTGAGGATCGGCGTGCCCGTGTCGATGCCGAAGACGCCGACGTTGGTGATGGTGACCGTTCCGGCCTGCATCGCCGAGGGGGAGGTCTTGCCGTCCCTCGCCGTGGACACCAGTTCACCCAGGGACTGGGCCAGTTGCGGCAGCGTCTTGGCGTGGGCGTCCTTGATGTTCGGGACGATCAGGCCGCGCGGTGTGGCCGCGGCGATGCCCAGGTTGACGTAGTGCTTGACCACGATCTCCTGGGCCGCCTCGTCCCAGGACGCGTTGACGTCCGGGTTGCGCCTGATCGCGACCAGCAGGGCCTTGGCGATCAGCAGGAGCGGGTTCACGCGCAGGCCCGTGAACTCCTTGTCCTGCTTCAACTCCTCGACCAGCTTCATCGTGCGCGTCACGTCGACCGTCACGAACTCGGTGACGTGCGGCGCCGTGAACGCCGAGCCGACCATCGCCGCCGCCGTCGCCTTGCGCACCCCCTTGACCGGGATGCGGGTCTCCCGGGCGGTGTCGTACGACACCGGAGCGGGAGCGGTCACCGGCGCGGAAGCGGGCACCGGGACGGGAACGGCCGTCGGCTCCTGCGACGCCTTCGGCGCTGCCGCGACCGCCGCGACCGCCGCGTGGACGTCCTCGCGCGTGACGATGCCGTCCGGACCGGTCGGGGTGACCGTCGCCAGATCGACGCCGAGGTCCTTCGCCAGCTTGCGCACCGGCGGCTTCGCCAGCGGACGCCGCGCGCCGGCCACCGGACCGGCGGCGGGCGCCGGGTCAGCGACGGGCGCCGGGGCGGCCGGGGCGTGGCCGTTCAGTTCCGCCTGGGCCCCCGCCACCGTCTGCCGGGCGAAGCCGTCCGGGGCGGACTTGCGCGGGCGGCGGCGCGTGGCGGATGTCGACACTCCGTAGCCGACCAGCACGGGCTGGCGGCCCGAGCTCATCGCCGTCGGCTCGGCTTCCGCCGGCTGCTCGGCGGGTACGGCAGCGGCGGGTACGGCAACCGCAGGTGCGGCAGCGGCGGGTACGGCTTCGGCGGCCGGGGTTGCCGGGACGGCCGCGGGAGCCTCCGGCTCCGGGGCCGCACCGCCCGAGACGTCCACCGCGATGATGGACATGCCCACGTCCACCGTGGTGCCCTCGGGGAAGTGCAGCGCGCTGACCACCCCGTCGTAGGGGATGGGAAGCTCCACGGCCGCCTTCGCCGTCTCCACCTCGCACACCACCTGGCCGTCGGTGACCGTGTCACCGGGCTGTACGTACCACTTGAGGATCTCGGCCTCGGTCAGTCCCTCGCCCACGTCGGGCATCTTGAACTCACGGACGGGCGCTTGCGTCATCGTCGTCACGACCCTCCCTTTCCCTCAGTACGCCAGCGAGCGGTCGACGGCGTCCAGCACCCGGTCCAGGTCCGGGAGGTAGGACTCCTCCAGGCGGGCCGGCGGGTACGGGGCGTGGTAGCCGCCCACCCGCAGGACCGGGGCCTCCAGGTGGTAGAAGCAGCGCTCGGTGATCCGCGCGGCGATCTCCGCGCCCGAACCGAAGAACACCGGGGCCTCGTGGACGACGATCAGGCGGCGGGTCTTCTCCACCGACGCCTGGATCGAGTCGAAGTCGAGCGGGGAGACCGAACGCAGGTCAAGGATCTCCAGGGAGCGGTCCTCCTCGGCGGCCGCGTCCGCGACCTCCTGGCAGAGCTTCACCATCGGGCCGTACGCCACCAGCGTCAGGTCGGTGCCCTCACGGACCACGCGCGCGGTGTGCAGCGGGCCGGGGATCGCCTCGGTGTTGACCTCGGCCTTGTCCCAGTAGCGCCGCTTGGGCTCGAAGAAGATCACCGGGTCGTCGCTCTGGATGGCCTGCTGCATCATCCAGTACGCGTCCGACGCGTTCGACGGCGAGACCACCTTCAGGCCCGCCACGTGCGCGAACAGCGACTCCGGGGACTCGGAGTGGTGCTCCACCGCGCCGATGCCGCCGCCGTAGGGAATGCGCACGACGACCGGGAGCTTCACCTTGCCCAGCGACCGCGCGTGCATCTTCGCGAGCTGCGTGACGATCTGGTCGTACGCCGGGAACACGAAACCGTCGAACTGGATCTCGACCACCGGGCGGTAGCCGCGCAGGGCGAGGCCGATCGCCGTGCCGACGATGCCGGACTCGGCGAGCGGGGTGTCGATGACGCGGCTCTCGCCGAAGTCCTTCTGCAGCCCGTCCGTCACCCGGAACACGCCGCCGAGCTTGCCGACGTCCTCACCCATGACGAGGACCTTGGGGTCCGTGTCCAGAGCGCGGCGCAGCGACTCGTTGATCGCCTTGGCCAGGGCCATGTTCTTGAATGTCACGGTCTCCGCCATGTCACTTCCCCCCGTCCACGTCGGCGAACGACGCCTGGTAGGCGGCGAACTGGGCCCGCTCCTCGTCGACGAGGGCGTGCCCGTCCGCGTACGCGTTCTCGAAGATGGCGAAGTGGTCGGGGTCCTTCATGGCACGGACCGCTTCGCGCACTCGTTTGCCCAACGTCTCGCTCTCGATCTCCAGTTCCGCAAAAAATCCCTCGTCCGCGTGGTGTGCGGACTCCAGGTGGCGGCGAAGGCGCAGGATCGGGTCCTTCGCCTCCCAGGCGGCCCGCTCGTCGTCGTGGCGGTAGCGGGTGGGATCGTCGGAGGTGGTGTGGGCACCCATGCGGTAGGTGAACGCCTCGATCAGCGTCGGCCCCTCACCGTCGCGGGCCCGCTCCAGGGCCCACCGGGTCACGGCGAGGCTCGCCAGCACGTCGTTGCCGTCCACCCGCACGCCCGGGAAGCCGTAGCCCTGCGCGCGCTGGTACAGCGGGACGCGGGACTGCTTCTCGGTCGGCTCGGAGATCGCCCACTGGTTGTTCTGGCAGAAGAACACCACCGGGGCGTTGTAGACCGCGGAGAAGGTGAAGGCCTCGGCCACGTCGCCCTGGCTGGAGGCGCCGTCGCCGAAGTAGGCGATCACCGCGCTGTCCGCGCCGTCCTTGGCGACACCCATCGCGTAGCCCGTGGCGTGCAGCGCCTGGGAGCCGATGACGATCGTGTACAGGTGGAAGTTGTTGCTGTTCGGGTCCCAGCCGCCGTTGTTGACCCCGCGGAACATGCCGAGCAGGTTGGTCGGGTCCACCCCGCGGCACCAGGCGACGCCGTGCTCGCGGTAGGTGGGGAAGACGTAGTCGTCGTCGCGCAGCGCGCGACCTGAGCCGATCTGCGCCGCCTCCTGGCCCAGCAGCGAGGCCCACAGGCCCAGCTCGCCCTGGCGCTGCAGCGAGGTCGCCTCGGCGTCGAAGCGGCGGGTGAGCACCATGTCGCGGTACAGGCCGCGGAACTCCTCGGGAGTGATGCCGGAGACGTACTGGTCGAACTCGGCGTTCTCCACCCGCTCGCCCTCGGGCGTCAGGAGTTGTACGAGGTGGGGTTCGGCGCTCCGCGGCTTCGTGCCGCCGGGCTTCCCTGCCGCGGATGCCTTCTTCACGACGGGCCCCTTCTTCGCGACGGGCGCCTTCTTGGCCGAGGTCGCCTTCTTGGCCGCAGGCGCCTTCTTGGCCGCAGGCGCCTTCTTGGCCGCAGGCGCCTTCTTGGCCGGGACCGCCTTCTCGGCGGTGGTGCTGGTGGTGCGCTGGGCGCCGGTGGCGCCGGCATCACTTCCGGCGCTGCGTCGCGGTGTGCGCGCGGCAGTGCTCTCCACGGTCACGTGTGCTCCTCCGTCGGTCCGACCCCCGGGATTGCCGGTAGGTCTGGGGTCCCCCTCCAGCTCGTCGAAGCCTGGGGGAGGCTCACCTCTTCTCGACCACGGGCACGGGGTGGGTGCCGCTCGGCCGGGAACAGGTGTGACAGGTGCCCCGGCGAGCGACCTGCAAATAGCACGTTACCCAGTACGCCACATTTCTGGGAAACCATTCCTGACCTGGGATTTTGCTTGGATTTCCAAGTAAATCGGAAAGGCTGGAAAGGCGCACTGGTCACAGCCTTGCAGGAGGCCGGAGCAACGGCACGTTATCCCGCCGACCCCGGACTCGGGAAGGGTCGTGTCCCGCGCGCGCCCGACGCACCGCCCGGCGACAGGCCGACGGCAGGCCGGGGACAGGCCGGGGACAGGCCGACGCACCGCCCCGGCGGCAGGCCGGGGACAAGCCGGGCCCCTCTCGCACTTCCATCGGGCGCCCGCCCGGCACTCCCTCCGGCACTCCGCCCGCTCCTGTCCGAGACGGGTCGAGCACATAGTGCGACCGGAAATGACTGGCTGTGACAACTCGCAGTTCACGGGCCCGCGCTGTGCCCTAACATCTGGCGCGTGTCGCCCTTACGTGTACTACCCCCTGTTCCTTGCGCGCCCCCCTTGGGCGCCCTGCTGCGCCGGTACGCCGCCGGTTCCGCGGTGACCTGCGAGCCCGTGGACGAGGGCCTGCTCAACCGCGGCTACCGTCTGCGCACGACCCACGGCCGCTACTTCCTCAAGCACCACTTCGACCCCGAGACCGCAGATCCGGCCGCGATCGTCCGCCAGCACCGGGCCACCCGGCGCCTGGCCGACCTGGGCGTGCCGGTGGCCCCGCCGCTGCCCGCCCGGGACGGGCGCACGGTCGCCGTGGTCGACGGCCACGCGTACGCCCTGCATCCCTGGATCGACGGCAGGCACCGGCACGGCGGGCAGCTCACGCCGGGACAGTGCGCACGGCTCGGGGCACTGCTCGGCGCGGTGCACGCCGGTCTGGAACGCGTGATGCCGGCCCCCGAGCGGACCCACGGCGCTCCGGCGGAGAGCGCCGACCCGGCCGACACCCTCACCCTCATCGACGAGTTGCTCGGCCGCGTCCGCCGGCACCGCCCCGCCGACTCCTTCGACACCCTTGCCCGCCGCCGGCTCCTGGAACGGCGGACCCTGCTGGAGCGGCACGCCGGCCGACGGCCACCGCGCGGGGACTCGGTGGGGTGGGTGCACGGTGACTTCCACCCGTTCAACGTGCTGTACCGAGGGGGCACGCCCGCGGCGATCGTCGACTGGGACCGGCTCGGCGTACAGCCCCGCGCGGAGGAGGCCGTACGCGCCGCGGCGATCTTCTTCGTCCGGCCCTCGGGCACCCTCGACCTGCCGCGCGTACGGTCCTACGCGCGCGTACCGGCGCGGCGCGGGGGCCACGCCCGCCCAGCTCGCCGCGGCGGTGCACCGGGTGTGGTGGGAACGCCTCAACGACTTCTGGATGCTCCGCTGGCACTACGAGCGCGACGACACCCGCGCGGACTGCCAGTTCCCGGCCACGGCCGCGCTGGTGGTGTGGTGGAGCCGGGAGTACGACGCGGTGCGCGCGGCGTTCACGGGGTGAGGCGGATGCCTGGCGGGGCATTCACGAAGACACCCCGCGCGGATGTGCTCCGCGCGGGGTGAGGCCGCGGGTGCGAGGCCCGCCCGTGATCCGTGACCCGTGGTCAGCCGCCGGTCACCGCGGCGGTGTCCCCGCCCACTGCTCCGCCGTTCTCCGTGCCGCCCTCGTCGCCGCCCTCACCCGGGTCAGGCACCGACGGCGACTCCGGCGGGTTCTCCGGCTCGGTATCCACCGGCGTCGTCGGGGTGTCCGTCGGCTCGCCCGTCGGCTCATCGGTCTGCGGCTGACTCTGCGTCGCCGTCGGGTACGGGGTGTACGGCGGGACGTAGCCACCGCCTCCGGAGCCGTTGCCGGTTCCGGTGTCCGTGTTCGGCGCCTCCGGCTCCTCGGTGGTGTCGTCCTCGTCCGGTGACGCGCTGGGCTTCTCCTTCTCGCTGCTCTGCGAGGAGGACGGCGACTTGGAGGGTGGTTCCTTGTCGTCCTTGCTGTCGTCGCCGCCGTTCAGCGCCAGCGCGACACCCGCGACGACGGCGATCACCGCGAGCACCGCGAGGATCCACAGCTTGCCGCGGCCGTTGCCATGGTGGTCGCCGCCCTCGAAACCGCCGTCGTCCCTGCCGCCGTACAGGTTGGGGAGAATCGGCTGCGGGATGGCCGCGGTGCCGGAGGCGTCCGGGTGCGGCATCGCCGTCGTGCCCGCGAAACCCCCCGCCGGGGTGTGCCGGCCGTCGTGCATGTCGACCACGCCGGTGTTCCAGGTGCCGGTGTGGCCGCCCTGGTCGTAGAGCATCTGCAGCCCGTACTGGATCAGCCCGCGCATCTCCTCCGCCGTCTGGAACCGGTCGTCCGGCTCCTTGGCGAGCGAGCGCATGACAAGCCCGTCCAGCTCCGGCGGGCTGGCGTCCGAGACCTCCGACGGAGGCGTGGGGATGTCCTGCACGTGCTGGTAGACCACGGACAGCGGCGTCTCACCGGTGAACGGGGGCCGCAGTGCCAGCAGTTCGTACAGCATGCAGCCGGTCGCGTACAGGTCGGACCGGTGGTCGACGGCCTTGCCGAGCGCCTGCTCGGGCGAGAGGTACTGGGGGGTGCCCATGACCATGCCGGTCTGCGTCATCGTCGTGGACGCGCCGTGCAGCGCGCGGGCGATGCCGAAGTCCATCACCTTCACGGCACCGTTGTGCGTGATGATGACGTTGGCGGGCTTGATGTCGCGGTGCACGATGCCGTGCTGGTGCGAGTAGGCCAGCGCCTCCAGGACGCCGGAGACGATGATCAACGCCTGTTCGGGGCCGGGCGCCTCGGCGTTGACCAGGAGATCGCGGATCGTACGGCCCTCGACGATCTCCATGATGATGTACGGCACGGCCTGGCCGCCCACGATGTCCTCACCGGAGTCGTACACGGCGACGATCGCGTGGTGGTTGAGACCGGCCACCGACTGCGCCTCGCGCGTGAAACGCGCTTTGGCGATCGGGTCCTCGGCGAGATCGGTATGCATCAGTTTGACGGCGACCGCCCGCCCGAGCCGCACGTCCTCCGCGGCGAACACCTCGGCCATGCCGCCCCGGCCGAGCCTGTGCGTCAGCCGGTACCGACCGTCGCCGACAAGTCCGCCGTTGCCCCAGTTGTCCGGCGCGTCCGACATGCCGCCGCCAGTCGCCTCGGGGTCGGACGGGCCCTGAGCGCGCTGCTGCTGTGCCATCAGTCCTCGCCGTCGTTTCTGCCCGCGGTGCGCGCGGTGTTGTCACGGTCTCCGTCGGCCACGCTACAGCCTTCACGCCGACCTCCCGTCCGGGACGGGTTGCCAGGAACGGGCGTGAGAACGGGCATGAGACGGACCGGCCATGAAACCCGCAATCCATATCGTCGTGCAAATTCCGTGCACCCGCCTCACGTCCCCTGTAACACTTCCGCGACGCTTCTGTCCCGTACGGTCACGGAACGGGCCCCACGCTTGACGCGTCAGGGGCCTGGGGCAGACTTGGCCGGGTATAGCGCATTGGATCTACGAGGAATCGGTCGCCGACGGCAGTAGCGCCGGAGAGGCTACGGGGGACGCGGAACATGAGCCAGGACGGCGCACAGGGCCACAACGCGGGGCGGGCGCTCGCCGGCGGCCGCTACCAACTGCGGGACCTGCTCGGCCAGGGCGGCATGGCCTCCGTCCACCTCGCGTACGACAGCGTGCTCGACCGTCAGGTCGCGATCAAGACCCTGCACACGGAACTCGGCAGGGAACAGGCCTTCCGCGAACGCTTCCGCCGCGAGGCCCAGTCCGTGGCGAAGCTCACGCACACCAACATCGTCTCGGTCTTCGACACCGGCGAGGACGATGTGGACGGCATGACGATGCCGTACATCGTCATGGAGTACGTCGAGGGCCGTCCGCTGGGCTCCGTGCTCGACGAGGACATACGGCAGCAGGGCGCGATGCCCGCCGACAAGGCACTGAAGATCACCGCGGACGTGCTGGCCGCCCTGGAGATCAGCCACGAGATGGGCCTGGTCCACCGGGACATCAAGCCGGGCAACGTGATGATGACCAAGCGCGGCGTGGTCAAGGTGATGGACTTCGGCATCGCCCGCGCCATGCAGTCCGGTGTGACCTCGATGACGCAGACCGGCATGGTCGTCGGCACCCCGCAGTACCTCTCGCCCGAGCAGGCGCTCGGGCGGGGCGTCGACGCCCGCTCCGACCTGTACTCGGTCGGCATCATGCTCTTCCAACTGGTCACCGGGCGGATCCCGTTCGACGCCGACTCGCCGCTGGCCATCGCCTACGCGCACGTGCAGGAGGAGCCACCGCTCGCCTCCTCGGTCAACCGCTCGCTGCCCCCGGCCGTGGACGCGCTGATCACCCGCGCGCTGAAGAAGAACCCGAACGAGCGTTTCCCCAGCGCCGAAGCCATGCGCGACGAGTGCCTGCGCGTGAGCCAGTCCTTCCAGGCGGCCCCGCCGAGCATCGTCCCCGGCGCGCACGGGCAGAGCGGCTCGGGCGTCGGCTCCGCGGTGTTCCCGCCCGTCGACCAGTCGGCTCCGGCGGCCCCGGGCAGCGTCCAGACGCCGTACACGCCGGGCCCGCCCCAGCACCACACCCCGAACCCGTACGGCACCCCGGCCGCGCCGGGCCCGGCCCCGGCGTACGGCTATCCCCAGCAGGGCGCCCCGCAGGGCGGCTACGCGACACCCCACCCCCCGTACGGCGCGCAGCAGGGCGGCCCGTCGACGCCGCCGTACAACCTGTCGCCCCAGGGCCCGGGCTCGGGCGGACCGGGTGACGGCAGTAACAACAAGCCGGTGATCATCGGTTCGGTCGCCGTGTCCGTCCTCGCCGTCAGCGGCCTGATCGCGGCGCTGCTGGCCAACGGCGGCGGCGGCGGCGAGAACGACAAGAGCGGCGACCCGGGCGTCAGCGCGTCGGTGTCGGCGGAGGTCTCCCGGGCGGCCGGGTACCGCGGGCCCGACCCGTCCAGGACGATCGACCCGGAGGAGTGCACGGAGCCGAAGGAGTCCTACAACGACGAGGACGAGATCGAGCTCCCGAATCTGAAGTTCAAGTACATCAAGTCGGTCAAGGAATGCTTCCAGGCCGCCGGCTGGGAGCTGGACGTGCGGAACGTCGACGAGAACACGTACGGCGAAGGCGCGGTCATGAAGCAGTTCCCCGCCGCCGGTACGGCCGTCGACCCCGAGGAGATGCCCAAGGTCCAGCTCGACGTCTCCACGGGCAAACCGCCGAACGGCTGATCTCCTGGGCTCCTGGGCTCCTGGGCTCCTGGGCTCCTGGGCTCCTGATCTCCTGATCTCCTGATCTCCTGATCTCCTGGGCTCCTGGGCTCCTGGGCTCCTGGGCTCCTGGGCTCCTGGGGAAACCTGAGCCCACCAGGTACGGGGCAAGGACCAAAGGACGTACGAAAGGGGCCCAGCTACGACGCCGGGCCCCTTTCGTACGTCCTGCCGAAGCGGGGCAGGGACGACTACAGGTAGGGGCCGCCCGAGCGGCCGCCCATCGGGGGTTCCTCATGACCGCCGTCACCCATGCCCGGCGGGAGGGCGCGGCGCATCTGCTCCAGCTGGGCGCGCGCGGCCATCTGCTGGGCGAAGAGCGTGGTCTGGATGCCGTGGAAGAGGCCCTCCAGCCAGCCCACCAGCTGGGCCTGCGCGATCCGCAGTTCGGCGTCGCTCGGGGTCGCCTCGTCCGTGAAGGGCAGCGAGAGCCGCTCCAGCTCCTCGACCAGCTGGGGCGCGAGTCCGTCCTCCAGCTCCTTCACCGAGCTGGCGTGGATCTCCTTGAGCCGGACCCTGCTGGCCTCGTCCAGAGGGGCCGCGCGCACCTCCTCCAGCAGCTGCTTGATCATGCTGCCGATCCGCATGACCTTCGCGGGCTGTTCCACCTGCTCCGTCACCGGGACCTCGCGGGAGTCCTCGCCCCCCGTGCCCCCGCCGAGCGCCATCCCGTCCTGGCCGACGACCAGAACCTGCGGATTGTCCGGTGACCGTTCGTTCCTCGGCATCTCCATACGGCCATTCTCTCGCACGCCCGCCGCACACCGCCGGGGCCCCCCGGCCGCCCCTGACTGGGGGAATCCGGAATGCCGGGGGTGCGCGGGAATGCGAGCCTGTGGGAGTCCATCCGGCCCATCTTGCCGACGGTGCGAACGGGCACCGGCCGGTGCGGGAGGTCACCGTCGTGACTCCATGGCTGTGTGCGGTGAGGGCGATGCGAGCGGGGCTCGCCCTGCGAACGTGCGTCGCGCTCGGGGTGGTGACGGGCGCGGTGACCGCGGCCGGGGCGGGAACGGCGGGGGGAGCGGTGATGAAGCTGCCGTACAGCGCTGCCGTGGCGCCCGTCGGTACGGCGATGGCTTACAACGCCGAAGGACCGGTGGGCGGGCTTCAGGAGGCGGTGGCCGGACAGCTCGACGTGCCCGCCCGCGCGACCGCCCACTCGTCCTCTCCGTCTCCTGTTCCCCCTTCGGCTCCCTCACTCTTCCGCTCGGCTGCGGCTGCGCCGCCGTCGCTCTCACTCTCGGCCGAACCTCCCCGGGCCGGCAGCCGGCCCGGGGAAGGACGGAAGCGGCCGGGGCGGGAGGTTCCCGGACCGGAGGGGAGGAGCGAGAGGCCCGAGGGGGCCGAGGAGACCAGGGAGGCGGCGGACCCGCGGGGTGGGCGGGACGGCGGACCGAGCGACGGCGGGCGCGCCACCGGCGACGGCGTGAGTGGCGTTCCCGAGAAGCCGGGCGAGCCCCAGGTCGGTGCGGAGGACACCGGGCCCGCCCCGGACTCCGGAGACGGTACGGACGGATCCCAGGAACCCGGGGCCGGCGCCACCCCTCGGGCGCCCCAGTCGCAGGAGGTGGCCGCCACGGTGTCCTCCGAGGTGTCGCGACAGCCCACGGCGAACACCGCCACCGGCACCGACCGCTCCGCCGGGCCCATGCTGCGCATCCTGCCGCTGGGCAGCGGACTGGTCCTGGTGGGGCTCGGGCTGGGACTGGCGTTCGTGGGCCTCAGGCTGCGGCGGAGCTGAAGCGCGAAGCCCACGGACATCCGGACGTCCTACGGCGCAATCAGCAGCACCTTGCCGATGTGGCCGCCGGCCTCCACGACCCGGTGCGCGTCGGCCGCGTCCGGCATCGGGATCTCACGGTCGACGACGGGGCGGACATGACCGCCCCCGATCAGCGGCCAGACGTGTTCCCGCACGGCCGCGACGATCGCCGCCTTCTCCGCCGGCGGCCGGGCGCGCAGCGAGGTCGCGCTGATGGCGCCACGCTTGCCGAGGAGGGCGCCGATGTTCAGCTCGCCCTTGACGCCGCCCTGCATGCCGATGATCGCGAGCCGGCCGTTGACCGCGAGGGCCTTGACGTTGCGGTCCAGGTACTTGGCGCCCATGTTGTCGAGGATGACGTCCGCGCCGGCGCCGTCGGTGGCCCGCTTCAGTTCGGCCACGAAGTCCTGCTCGCGGTAGTTGATCAGGATGTCGGCGCCCAGTTCGGCGCAGCGCTCCAGCTTCTCCTTCGTACCGGCCGTGACGGCGACCTTGGCACCGACGGCCTTGGCGAGCTGGATCGCCATGGTGCCGATGCCGCTGGAGCCGCCGTGCACGAGCAGCGTCTCGCCGGGGCGGAGGTGGGCCACCATGAAGACGTTCGACCAGACCGTGCAGACGACCTCCGGGAGTGCTGCCGCCTGCTTGAGGTCGAGCCCCTCGGGGACGGGAAGCAACTGGCCGACCGGGACGGCGACCTGCTCCGCGTAGCCACCGCCCGCGAGCAGCGCACACACCTCGTCGCCGACCGCCCACCCGGTCGCTCCGGGACCGAGCGCGGTGATCCGCCCGGAGCACTCCAGGCCGGGGTGGGGGGAGGCGCCGGGCGGGGGATCGTAGAAGCCCTGCCGCTGCATGATGTCGGCGCGGTTGACGGCGCCTGCCACCACCTCGACCAGCACTTCGCCCGCACCGGGAACAGGATCGGGGACCTTCGTCCACACCAGCGTCTCGGGCCCGCCGGGTTCGGGAATCGTGATCGCATACATGAGAACGACGCTACCTCTGGCCGGGCCGTGGGCGGCTCAAGTCCGGGGCCGATCCGGCCCGGGGCCCGGGTCAGGCCGGGAACCGGCTCGGTCCGGGAACCGGCCTGGGCCCACGGGCGGAGGGCGGGATCCGGCGTTGGGCCGGTTCGCGGGAAGACCCCTGTGCGGGAGCGATGAGTTTGCGCGACCGTGAAGGTCTCCCCATGCGTAGCCCAAGCACGCGGAAGGACCCGAAGCATGAGCACGCAGACGTCCGGCCTGGCGATCGAAACCGCCGGCCTGGTCAAGACCTTCGGTGAGACACGGGCCGTCGACGGAGTCGATCTCGCCGTGCCGGCCGGCACGGTGTACGGCGTCCTCGGACCGAACGGCGCCGGCAAGACCACCACCGTGAAGATGCTCGCCACCCTGCTGAGGCCGGACGGCGGCGATGCCCATGTCTTCGGCCATGACATCGTGCGCGAGGCCGACACGGTGCGCGGCCTGGTGAGCCTCACCGGGCAGTACGCATCCGTGGACGAGGACCTCACCGGTGCCGAGAACCTGATTCTGCTGGCCCGCCTCCTCGGCCACCGCAAACCGGGCGCCCGCAGCCGTGCCGCCCAGCTGCTGGAGGCGTTCGGTCTGACGGACGCGGCGGCGAAGCAGGTCAAGCACTACTCGGGCGGAATGCGGCGCCGTATCGACATCGCCGCGTCCATCCTCAACACCCCCGACCTGCTGTTCCTCGACGAGCCGACGACCGGTCTGGACCCGCGCAGCCGCAACCAGGTGTGGGACATCGTGCGCGCGGTGGTCGCCCAGGGCACGACCGTGCTGCTGACCACCCAGTACCTGGACGAGGCCGACCAACTGGCGTCCCGGATCGCCGTCATCGACCGCGGGAGGGTGATCGCCGAGGGCACCAAGGGCGAGCTGAAGGCGTCCGTCGGCGCCGGCACCGTACATCTGCGGCTGCGCGATCCGGATCAACGGCCGCTCGCCGCGGACCTGCTGCGCCGCCTGCTCGACGCACAGGTACAGCCCGACCCCGACCCGGTGACGCTCACCGCCCGCCTGGGCGCGGCCGCGAGCCAGGACACCGCCGCCGAACAGGCCGCCCGCGCGCTGAGCGAACTGGCCGCGGCCGGCATCACCGTCGACAACTTCTCGTTCGGCCAGCCGAGCCTGGACGAGGTGTTCCTCGCCCTCACCGGACACGACACCCGGGCATCGGGCAGCGGGGCCGGTTCCGGGACAGGGCCCGGGGCCGGCGCCGACAACTCCCCCAGCCCGAAGGACGAGGTGGCGGCATGAGTACCGTGACGACGACCACCGAGAGCGCGGAACTCGCCCCGGTCCGCACCGACTCCCTCGCCGAGCTGCTGGTCGCCAAGGAGCGCCCGCCGCGGCCCAGCGCGTGGTCGGCCTCCCTGACGTTCGGCTGGCGCGCGATCCTCAAGATCAAACATGTGCCGGAGCAGCTCTTCGACGTCACCGCGTTCCCGATCATGATGGTGCTGATGTACACGTACCTCTTCGGCGGGGCGCTGGCCGGTTCGCCGACGGAGTACATCCAGTTCCTGCTGCCGGGCATCCTGGTGATGTCGGTCGTGATGATCACGATGTACACCGGTGTCTCGGTCAACACGGACATCGCGAAGGGCGTCTTCGACCGGTTCCGCACCCTGCCGATCTGGCGGCCCTCGACGATGGTCGGCTATCTGCTCGGGGACGCCCTGCGCTACACCATCGCGTCCGTCGTGATGCTCACCGTGGGCATCATCCTCGGCTACCGGCCGGACGGCGGGGTCCCCGGTGTGCTCGCCGGGATCGCGCTGCTGGTGGTCTTCGCGTTCGCGTTCTCGTGGATCTGGACGATGTTCGGGCTGATGCTGCGCACCGAGAAGTCGGTGATGGGCGTCAGCATGATGGTGATCTTCCCGCTCACCTTCCTGTCCAACGTCTTCGTCGACCCCCGCACCATGCCGGGCTGGCTCCAGGCCTTCGTCAACAACAGTCCCGTCACGCACCTGGCGTCCGCGGTGCGCGGACTGATGGCGGGGGACTGGCCGGCCGACGAGGTGGCCTGGTCGCTGGGCTGGTCCGTCCTGTTCGTCCTGGTATTCGGACCGATCACGATGCGGCTCTACAACCGCAAGTGACGCGGCCGGCGAACGCCGCCCCAAACAACGTGGTGCCCCGGGGTCACCCGACCCCGGGGCACCACGTTGTTTGGGGCACCACGTTGTTTCCCGCATGTCCCGGCGGTGTCAGTCGTGGAGCGGACGGATGTCGGGGGTGACCTGGCTGACCGGTGTCGCCCGCACGATGGTGATCAGCCGGTCCGTCAGCTCGAGCGCCCCGACGTTCTTGTCGTCGTAGCCGAGCACCCGGTGCCCGCGCAGGACGCTCACCACCAGATCGTCGACCTCCCGCGGCGTCTTGCCCACCTCGGCCTTTATGACCGGCCGTTCGATCATGTCGAGGCCGGTGCCCTGCTGGATCAGGTCCTCCATCACCATGCCGGCCGCGGGGCTGAGCACGGACAGACCGAGCAACCGGCCGGCCGCGCTGGCACTGGTGATGACCGCGTCGGCACCCGACTGCTTCAGCAGCGGGGCGTTCTCCTCCTCGCGCACCGCGACCACGATCTTCGCACTGCGGTTGAGCTGGCGGGCCGTCAGCGTGACCAGCACGGCCGTGTCGTCCCGCTGTGTGGCGATGATGATCTGCTTCGCCCGGTAGGCCTCGGCCTGCTTCAGCACCTCACTGCGCGTCGCGTCCCCTATGACGCCCGCGTACCCGTCGGCCGCCGCGGCCTCGATCGCCTTGCTGCTGGGATCGACCACCACGACCTGCTCCTTGCGGAGCCCCGTCGCGCAGACCGTTCTGATCGCGGACCTGCCCTTCGTGCCGAATCCGACGACGACGGTGTGATCACGCAACGTGGACCTCCAGCGGTTCAGTCGCCACTCCTCCCGGGTGCGTTCGGTGAGGGCTTCGAGGGTGGTGCCGACCAGGATGATCAGGAACATCACACGCAACGGCGTGACGACGAAGATATTGGTCAGCCGGGCGGCGTCACTGACCGGGGTGATGTCGCCATAGCCCGTGGTGGAGAGGGTGACGGTCGCGTAGTAGAAGGCATCGAGGAAGTCGAGGGTGCCGTCGGCGTTGTCGGTGTAGCCGTCGCGGTCGAGGTACACGATCAGCGCCGTCAACACGAGGAGGAGCAACGCCATGGACAGCCGTTTGGTGACCTGGCGGATCGGGTGCTCGACCACTTTCCTGGGCAGTTTCACCCGGTGGGTCACCAAGTGCTCGTCCGCCTGGCGGGCAATGGCGTCCTGGCCCGGAAGTTTCACGTGAAACACACCCCGATTCCCCCGGACGCCCAGGGAAGGTCCAGCAGTTCCGCCTCCTGGCCGGGCCGCGTGCCGCCCGGGGGGACGACCGCGAGGGCGTCGGCCGCGGCGATGCCACGCAGCATGGCCGGGCCGTTGTAGTGCAACGGCAGGGCTGCGTCACCGCGCAGTACGACCGGGATGAGGCGGGTGTCGTGCGGATGTCCATGCACCGCGTCCCGCAGCGGCATCGTGTACGGCTCGGAGGCGGGGCGGGCCGCGAGGGTCCGCAGCAGGGGTTCGGCGAGCGTGAGCAGCCCGGAAACCGCGGCGAGGGGGTTGCCGGGCAGGCCGACGAGGTACTGGTTCTCCTTGGTCCGGGCCAGGAGCATGGGGTGGCCCGGACGCACCTCGACTCCGTCCACAAGGAGTTCGGCACCGATGCGGCGCAGCGTCGGGTGGACGTGGTCGACCGGCCCCGCGGCGGTGCCGCCGGTGGTGAGGAGGACATCGGCGCCGGACTTCGTGATCGCCTTGTACAGCGTCTGCGCGTCGTCACGGACCCGACGGACGGCGGTGACCTCGGCACCGAGTGCGCGCAGCCAGGGCGGCAGCATCGGGCCGAGGGCGTCCCGGATCAGCCCGTCGTGCGGCAGGCCTCCGGTGAGCAGTTCGTCGCCGAGGACGAGGACCTCGACGCGGGGACGGGGAAAGGTACTGAGCGTGTCGTATCCGGCGGCCGCGGCGAGGCCCAGCACGGCCGGGGTCACCAGGGTTCCGACGGCCAGCAGTTGCTCGCCGCTGCGGCACTCCTGACCACGTGGGCGGATGTCCTGACCGTGCGCGACCGTGGAGACGGGCCCGGCGTGGGACGCGCCCGCCGACCGGGGTGCGGTGGTGGCTCGGGGCAGGGTGGCGTGCAGTCGGCCGTTGCCGTCGGTACGGCCCTGTTCACTGCGCAGAACAGCGGTGGTGTCCGAAGGGACACGGGCGCCGGTGGCGATACGGACGGCTTCGCCGTCGGTGAGCGGTGGGTGCTCGGCGTGCCCGGCGAGGACGCCTTCCTCCCGTACGGCCCAGGGGCCGGGGCCGGAGACCGCCCAGCCGTCCATGGCCGAGGTGTCGAAGGAGGGCAGGTCGGTGAGGGCCGTGAGGGGGGCGGCCAGGGTGAGGCCGAGGGCGTCCTCAAGCCGCACGGGGGCCGGGGCGCGGTGGGCGGCCCGGCTGCCGGCGCCCCGACGTGCGGCGCGCTCGGCGACGGTGCGGGCCTCGGTCCAGGAGAGGGCGTGGCGGTCGTCGTGGCGCGCGTGGCCGGTGGCGGGACTCCGGCCGTCCGCGGCGGGCCGGGACCCGCCCCGCCGGGGGCCGCGGGCGCGCGCGGAATCGCCGGAGGTGCGGCCGGAGGCGTCGTTCACGAGGGCGAGAGCCTCCTCGACGTCGAGATCATCGGGGTCCTCGGCATCGTCGGTGGCCCCGGTGCCCTGGTCGGCACGGGCCCCGGACGCGTTCATTCGGCGTCCGGACGCGTGCCGGGCGCCGGCGCCGGGGCCGGGGCCGGGGCCGGGCCTGGGCCCTCACCGGAGGCTGTACCGGCGGCGGGCTGCTTGTCCGCGGGCTGCGCGGGCGCGGCGTCGGTGGTGTCCTCCTCGGCCCAGCGGGTGGCGAGGGCGACGGCCTTGCGCGCGGCCTCGGCGACGGCTTCCCGGTCACCGCCCGCGCGGGCGGCCGCATAGCCGACGAGGAAGGTGGTCAGCGGCGCCGCCGGCCTGGCCACACCGTGTGCGGCGTCCCGGGCGAGGTCGAGGAGGACGCCGGTGTCGACGTCCAGATCGATGCCCAGCTCGTCCTTGACTGCGGAAATCCATTCATCCAACACGTGTCCATGCTCCCTGATGCGTGCTCTGGCGGCGGCGATGTCGTCCCAGGTGTCGCAGTCGAACGATGCCACTGGGCCCAGGATTCGGGTGAGGTCGAGCGAGCCGGTCAGCCGGCGCAGCGGCAAACCGGCCAACGTGCCGTGCCGTTCGGCGAGCACCGCCAGTCCGCGACGCAGCGCAGCCGTCCGGTACGCGGCCACGAGCGGCTGGTCCCGGCCGTCGGCGTCGGTCAGCAGGACCCCGTCCGCCGTGCTCGTCCGAAGGGTGATCAGCAGCTCCTCGACGGTGGGTCCGTCGAGGAACGGCAGGTCGGCGGAGAGCAGGACGGCGTACTCCGCGGTGCTCAGGCGGAGCCCCGCGTCGAGCGCGGCGAGCGGTCCGCCGCCCGGCGGCTCCTCACGTGCCCAGAACACGGGCCGGGAAGTGGGCCGGGGACCGGCCACGACGACGGTGGTGCGGGCGCCGGAGCAGGCGGCCAGCACGCGGTCGAGCAGCGATCGGCCGCCCACCCGCACACCGGGCTTGTCCGCGCCCCCGAGCCGCCGGGCACCGCCACCGGCCAGCACAAGGGCGTCGTAGGCAAGGGGCACGGCGGGCGTGGGACGCGTGGAGGTCGCGGCGGACTCGTCGTACGCGGCGGGCACCGCCCGGTCCGGCACGGGGTCGCGGTCACGGGTGCGGTCGCCAGCGGCTCCGGGAGCATCCGGGAGCTCGTACTCGGTCACCCCCCGAGTATGCGTGCCCCCGCAAGCACGGGGAACGCGGGGGCACGGACAGCACGGACAGCACGGACAACGCGGTCAGGGAGAACGGGACGTCACAGCGTCCGCAGCAGCACCGCCGGTTGCTCCACGCAGTCCGCCACGTACCGCAGGAAACCGCCTGCCACGCCGCCGTCACAGACCCGGTGGTCGAAGGTGAGCGAGAGCTGCACGACCTGCCTCACCGCCAGCTCGCCCTCGTGCACCCAGGGCCTGGGGACGATGCGGCCGACGCCGAGCATGGCCGCCTCGGGGTGGTTGATGATCGGGGTGGAGCCGTCGACGCCGAAGACGCCGTAGTTGTTCAATGTGAACGTGCCACCCGTGAGGTCCGCCGGCGTCAGTGTTCCCGTGCGGGCCGCCTCGGTCAGCCGGGCGAACTCCGCCGTCAGCGACTCCGCATTGCGCGTGTGCGCGTCCCGTACGACGGGGACGACGAGCCCGCGCTCGGTCTGCGCGGCGAAGCCGAGATGCACGGCCGGGTGCCGGACGACCTCCCTGGCCGCCATGTCCACGGAGGAGTTGAGCTCGGGGAAGCGTGCCAGCGCGGCGGTGCAGATCCGGGCCAGCAGGGCGAGTACGGAGATCTTCGCCCCGCCGGCTGCGGGACTCCGGGGACGCTCCTCGGCGAAACGCCGCATCGCGTCCCGCGCCCGCATCAGCTCGGTCGCGTCTGCGTCCACCCAGCAGGTCGCGTCGGGGATCTCGGTACGGCTGCGGGAGAGCTTGTCGGCCATGACACCGCGGATGCCCTTGAGGGGGATGCGGGTGGTCTCCGAGGCTGCCGGAGACCCGACGATCGGCGCGTGCGCCTGCGGCGGTGCCTGCGTCTGCGTCTGCGTCTGCGTCTGCGTCTGCGGCACGCGCGGGTGCGGCTCGGTGGTGGGCGTCCGGCCCTTGCCGGCCTGCGTTCCGGCGGCCCGGAGCGCGTACTCCACGTCCGCCCTCAGGATCAGCCCCTCGGGCCCGGAACCAGCCATCTCCCGCAGGTCCAGGCCGTTCTGCCGGGCCAGCCGGCGCACCAGTGGCGAGATCACGGGGACCGGCCCGTCCACCGCCCCGGCGGTTCGGACCTGCCGGGCAGCGGATGCCTGCCCGGCGGCGGCCCGACCGTTCACCGTGGGCGTGGCGGGCTTGGTGGGCGTCGCCGGCGCGCTCGGCACCGGCGGCCCCGGCCGGACCCTGCGACGCCTGGCCGGCGCCTCCGAAGTGCCGTACCCGACCAGCACATTGCCGGAACCCTCCGAACGTGGGCCCTGCGCACGCGAGTCCTCCGCACGGGAGCCGTCGGTACGGGAGCCGTCGGTTGCGGAACGCTGCTCACCCGCCGGACGGCCGTCGTCGTCGGCCGGGCCGCCCACCGCGACCGTGATCAGCGGGGCGCCCACCGGCACCTCGGCGCCCTCCTCGCCGAAGCGGGCGGTGACCACGCCCTCGTAGGGGCAGGGCACGTCCACCATCGCCTTGGCCGTCTCGACCTCGACGACCGGCTGGTCGACGGCGACGACCTCGCCGACCTCGACCAGCCAGCGCACGATCTCCGCCCCGGTGAGCCCCTCACCGAGGTCGGGGAGCTTGAACTCCAGCACCTGTGCCATCAGCTTTCGGCCTCCCACTGCAGACGCCCCACGGCATCCAGGATCCGGTCCACGCCGGGCAGGTGGTGACGCTCCAGCATCGGCGGCGGATACGGGAGATCGAACCCTGCCACACGCAGCACCGGCGCCTCCAGATGATGGAAGCAGCGCTCCGTGACCCGGGCCGCGATCTCGCCGCCGGGACCGCCGAAGCCGCCCGACTCGTGAACGACGACCGCGCGTCCCGTCCGCCGCACCGAGGCGCACACCGTCTCGTCGTCGAACGGCACCAGCGAGCGCAGATCGACGACCTCCAGGTCCCAGCCCTCGGCACGGGCCGCCTCGGCCGCCTCCATGCAGACGGGAACGGACGGCCCGTATGTGATGAGCGTGGCGTTCCGGCCGGAGCGCCGCACCACCGCACGGCCCATGGGTTCAACGGCCGTCGGCCGCTCCGGGTTCCAGGAGTCCTTCGACCAGTACAGACGCTTGGGCTCGAGGAGGACGACCGGGTCGTCGGAGGCGATGGCGGCACGCAGCAGCCCATAGGCGTCCGGGACGGTCGCGGGCGTGACGACATGAAGCCCGGGAGTCGCCATGTAGTACGCCTCGGAGGAGTCGCTGTGGTGCTCGACGCCGCCGATGCCACCGCCGTAGGGGATGCGGATGGTGAGCGGCAGGGGCATCCGCCCGCGCGTGCGGTTGCGCATCCTCGCGACGTGCGACACCAACTGCTCGAACGCCGGGTAGGCGAACGCGTCGAACTGCATCTCCACGACCGGCCGCAGCCCGTACATCGCCATGCCGACGGCCGTCCCGAGGATGCCCGCCTCGGCCAGCGGAGTGTCCGTGCAGCGGTCCTCGCCGAACTCCTCGGCGAGTCCGTCCGTGATCCGGAAGACACCGCCGAGGGTGCCGACGTCCTCGCCCATGACGTGCACGGACGGATCCGCGGCCATCGCGTCGCGCAGCGCGCGCGTGAGCGCCTGCGCCATGGTGGCCGGTTTGGCGGCGACGGTGGTCATCGCTGCGTCCCTCCCGGTTCGGAGCCGGTCCCGGGCCCGGCCTCGCTCTCCGCTTCGGCCGCCAGCTCGGCCCGCAACTGCTCCCGCTGCTCCAGCAGCTGGGAGGTGGGCTCGGCATAGACGTGGGCGAACAGGTCCATGGGGTCGAGCACCGGGTCCTGGTTCATGCGCGCCCGCAGGTCGGCGGCCATGGTCTCGGCGTCCTGGCGGACGGCGGCGATACGGTCGTCGTCGAGCAGACCGCGCCGGGTCAGTTCCCGTTCGAGGAGCGCGACGGGGTCGTGCCCCTTCCAGGTCTCCACCTCGGCGTCGCCCCGGTAGCGGCTCGCGTCGTCGGCGTTGGTGTGGGCCTCCACGCGGTAGGTGATCGCCTCGACCAGGGTCGGGCCGCCGCCCTCACGCGCGTGGCGTACGGCGTCGGCCAGAACCTCGTGCACGGCGGCCGCGTCATTGCCGTCGACCAGGCGGCCGGGCATCCCGTAGCCGACGGCCTTGTGGGCCAGCGACGGGGCCGCGGTCTGCTTGGCAAGCGGGACGGAGATGGCGAAGCCGTTGTTCTGGACGAGGAAGACGACCGGCGCCCGCCACACGGCGGCGAAGTTCAGCGCCTCGTGGAAGTCGCCCTCGCTGGTCCCGCCGTCACCGACCATGGCCAGCGCGACCACATCGTCCCCCTTGAGGCGGGCGGCGTGCGCGAGTCCGACGGCATGCGGCAGCTGGGTGGCGAGCGGCGTGCTCAGCGGTGCGACCCGGTGCTCGTAGGGGTCGTAACCGGTGTGCCGGTCGCCGCGCAGGAGGGTGAGGGTCTCGACGGGGTCCACGCCGCGCGCGACGACGGCGAGCGTGTCGCGATAGCTCGGGAAGAGCCAGTCCTGCTCCTCGAGGACCAGCGCGGCGGCGACCTCGCAGGCCTCCTGTCCGGTGCTGGAGGGGTAGACCGCGAGACGGCCCTGCTTGGTGAGCGCGGTGGCCTGCGCGTTGTAGCGGCGGCCCTTCACCAGCTCCGCGTACAGCCGGCGCAGCAGCTCCGGATCGGCCGCGTCGGCGCGCTCGGTGCCGAGCACCCGGTACGGCTCCGCGTCGGGCAGCAGCGGCGCGGGGTCGGTACGGGGCTGCCAGGCGGGCGGCGGGGTGGGCCGGTAAGCGCCCCGCTGCTCCATGACCGTCATGACGGCACCTCCTCGTGGGAGCGGCTTATGGAGACGCGGCGTCTGTGACGCGCCTCACCAACCGATTGTTCGGTCGCCGGCACATTTTGGCTACGGGTGGCACCAGGCTGTGGACAAACGGTTGTCCACAGCCTGTGATGGACGCATTACGTCCATGGCGGAGAGGCGGGACCGGGTGTCGTCTGAACAAATGGCCGAGAGTCCGGAGGGGATCGGGCCGCTGCCGCCCGCGCGCCCCCTGGATTCCATAGACCAGGACATCCTGCGCATGCTCCAGGCGGACGGCCGCGCGTCCGTCCGGTCGGTCGCCGACCGGGTCCATGTCTCGCGCGCGAACGCCTACGCCCGGATCAACCGTCTCGTGGAGGACGGCGTCATCCGCGGCTTCGGCGCCCGCGTCGATCACGAACGGGCCGGTCACAGCACCTCGGCGTACATCACGCTGAAGATCGTCCAGAACACCTGGCGCACGGTCCGCGAGCAGCTCCGGCAGCTCCCCGGCGCCTCCCACATCGCCCTGGTGGGCGGCGACTTCGATGTGTTGCTCCTGGTGCACACCCCGGACAACCGGGCGTTGCGCGAGCTGGTGCTGACCCGGCTCCAGGCGATCCCCGAGGTGCTCAGCACACGCACCCTGCTGGTGTTCGAGGAGGAGGACCTCGAGCCACAGAGGTGAACCGCCGGACACACCCAGGGCTGTTCCCGGACGGCCCCGCGCGGAACCGTCCCCCGCGAGAACCGGCCCCGGTCCGGTGCTGGAACTAGGACGCCTTGCGCAGCCCGCCGAAGGCCAGCTGGACCACCGCGTCCGTCACCTCGCGCTCGCTCATGCCGTGCCCGTCCGGCCGGTACCACTCGACGATCGAGTTGATCATCCCGAAGACCAGCCGGGTCACCAGGCGCACCTCTATGTCGCCGCGCACGTCCCCGTCCGCCGCCGCGGCCTTCAGCAGTGCCGCCACCCGGTGGTCGAATTCGCGCCGCCGTTCCAGGGCCCACCGCTCGGTTTCCGTGTTGCCGCGCACACGCAGCAGCAGCGTCACGTACGGCAGCTCCGCGATCAGGACCTCGACCATGCGCCGTACGACGTACTCCAGGCGCTCGGCGGCACGCCCCGCGCGCGCGTGCTCCTCGTCGAGGATGCCGAAGAGTCCGTCCAGCGCCCGGCTCACCGCGCGCCGCAACAGCTCCTCCTTGCCCGCCACGTGGTGGTATATCGACGACTTGGAGATGCCTGCGGCCTTGGAGAGATGCTCCATGGAGGTGCCGTCGTAGCCGCGCTCGTTGAACACCTGGACGGCGACGGAGAGCAGGGACTCCGGGGTGTAGGTGTCGCGCCTGGCGGTGGTCATGGAGTGTCCTCCCGCTTCTCGGTGGCGCACGCGCGCCGGTAGAGCGCGAGGGACGGCGCGTAGCGGCCTGACTGATCGCGCTCGTGCAGGTCGTCGAGGAGGGAGCCGGCCCAGCCACGGCCGAGACGACGGCTCCACTCGAAGGGACCGAGGGGGTAGTTGACGCCCAGGCGCATCGCGGTGTCGATGTCCTGTTCGGTGGCCACCCCCTTGGCGACGGCGTCGTGCGCCAGGTCGATGATCCGCGCCACCGTGCGCGCGACGATCATGCCGGGGACGTCCCCGATGACGCTGACCTTCTTTCCGAGCGCCTGGAACAGCCCGGTGGCCTCGGCGACGGTCCGCGCGGAGGTGTCCTGGGAGTGGGACAGGGCGATGCGCGTGGCTTCGCGGTAGTCCGGCGAGAGGTCGAAGTAGACGACGTCGCGGTACTCCACGGAGGTCTGGCCGTCGGCGAGCACCAACTGGCCGCCGCTGGGCAGCACCAGGCGGGTGCCGTTGTCCTCGTCCTCCGCGCGGACCTGGATTCCGGCCTCGCGGATCAGGGCGAGCAGGTCCGAGGCGGGCCCCAGACCGCCCTCGGCGACCACGTACGCGGGCGGTCCGGCCTGCTCCGCGGTGTGCGGCTCGGGGCGCTCGGCGCCGTCCCGGTAGTCGTACCAGCCCCGGCCGCTCTTGCGGCCGAGGCGGCCGGACTCGACCAGCCGGCGCTGGACCAGGGACGGTGTGAAGCGCACGTCCTGGAAGAAGGACCGCCACACCGAGTGGGTGACGGACTCGTTGACGTCCTGCCCGATGAGGTCGGTCAGTTCGAAGGCACCCATGCGGAAGCCGCCGGACTCGCGCAGCACCGCGTCGATGGTGGCCGGATCGGCTCCCTGGGACTCGTACACCGTGAAGGCCTCGGCGTAGAAGGGCCGGGCGATGCGGTTGACGATGAAGCCGGGGGTGTCGGCGCAGGCGACCGGCGTCTTGCCCCAGGCGCGGGCCGTCTCGTACGCGCGCGTGGCGCAGGTGACGTCGGTGGCGAAGCCGGAGACGACCTCGACGAGTGGCAGCAGCGGCGCCGGATTGAAGAAGTGCAGGCCCACGAAGCGGCCGGGAACGCGCAGAGCACCGCCGATGGCGGTGACCGACAGGGAGGACGTGTTGGTGGCGAGCAGGCAGTCGTCGGAGACGACGTCCTCCAGCGCGCGGAACAGCTCCTGCTTGACGTCCAGGCGCTCCAGGGCGGCCTCGACGACCAGGGTGCAGTCGGCGAGTGCGGTGAGGTCGTCGGCGGGCAGCAGACGGGCGCGGGCCGCGTCCCGGTCGGCGGCGGTGAGCCGTTCCTTCGCCACGAGCCGGTCGAGCCGGGCCACGATCCCCTCGGCCGCTTCCCGGGCCCGGCCGGGGGCGGCGTCGTACAGCCGCACGGGATGACCCGCGACCAGGGCGACCTGGGCGATGCCCCGGCCCATGGTGCCGGTACCGACGACGGCCACGGGGCTGCTGAGGTCGAGTGCTGTCATGTGCGCGATCCTCCCGCACGGGCTTGTCCACGGAAGCGGCGGACCCCCTTGCCCCGACCGATCGTTCGGTTACTCTAACTCGGACCGCCCGACTTCCGACATCCCTTGCCTCCGACGCCCTTCCCTCCGGCATCGTCGTCGTCCCCGCCGTCCGGCACCGTCGGCTTCCGATGCCCCTGCCCCCGCCTCCTGCCCAGGGCTTTGCCCGGTCCCCGAACTCGACGAGGAGTTGGTCCCCGATGGCCGCCGAACTCACCGCGCAGCAGCTGACCGCCCAGCACCGGCCCACCCTGGACCGGGCGCTGGAAGCGATCCGCACACGCGCGTACTGGTCCCCGCACCCCGAGCACCCCAAGGCCTACGGGGAGAACGGCAGCCTGGACCTCGCGGCGGGCAAGGCCGCCTTCGACGCGCTGCTCGGCACCCGCCTCGACCTCGGCCAGCCCGGCACCGACGACTGGGTGGGCGGTGAGACCTCGCCGTACGGCGTCGAACTGGGCGTCAGCTACCCGCACGCGGACCTCGACGCGCTGCTGCCCGCCATGCGGGCCGGGATGCGGGCCTGGCGGGACGCGGGCGCCGAGACCCGCGCGGTGGTCTGCCTGGAGATCCTCAAGCGGATCGGCGACCGGACGCTCGAGTTCGCCCACGCGGTCATGCACACCTCCGGCCAGGCGTTCATGATGGCGTTCCAGGCCGGCGGCCCGCACGCGCAGGACCGCGGCCTGGAGGCGGTGGCGTACGCGTATGCCGAGCAGACGCGCACCCCCGGCACCGCGGAGTGGACCAAGCCGCAGGGCAAGCGCGACCCACTGGTGCTGACCAAGCGGTTCACCCCGGTCCCGCGCGGCATCGGCCTGGTCGTCGGCTGCAACACCTTCCCCACGTGGAACGGCTATCCGGGCCTGTTCGCCTCCCTCGCCACCGGCAACGCGGTCCTGGTCAAGCCGCACCCCCGCGCGGTGCTGCCGCTCGCACTCACCGTCCAGGTCGCGCGCCAGGTGCTCACCGAGGCCGGCTTCGACCCGAACCTGGTGGCGCTGGCCGCCGAGCGGCCCGGCGAGGGCATCGCCAAGACCCTGGCCACCCGTCCGGAGATCCGGATCGTCGACTACACCGGCTCCACGGAGTTCGGCGACTGGCTGGAGACCAACGCCCGCCAGGCGCAGGTGTACACGGAGAAGGCCGGCGTCAACACGGTGATCGTGGAATCCGCCGGTGACTACCAGGGCATGCTCGCCAACCTGGCGTTCTCCCTGTCGCTCTACAGCGGCCAGATGTGCACCACCCCGCAGAACCTGCTGATCCCGCGCGACGGCATCACCACCGACCAGGGCCCCAAGTCCTTCGACGAGGTCGTCGCCGACCTGGCGCAGGCGGTCGACGGCCTGCTCGGCGACGACACGCGCGCGGTCGGCCTGCTCGGCGCACTCGTCAACCCCGGCGTCAAGGATCGGCTGGAGGCCGCCACCGGCCTCGGCGAGGTGGCCCTCGCCTCCCGCCGCATCGCCCACCCGGAATTCCCGGACGCGGTGGTCCGTACACCGTTGATCGTGAAGCTGGACGGTGCGAAGCCGGACGCCGAGGCCGCCTACATGAGCGAGTGCTTCGGCCCGGTCTCCTTCGCCGTCGCCGTCGACTCGGCGTCCGACGCGGCGGAGCTGCTGCGGCGCACCGTCCGCGAGAAGGGCGCGATGACCGTCGGCGCGTACACGACCTCCCCGGAGTTCGAGGAGGAGGTGCGGGAGGTCTGTCTGGAGGAGGCCGCCCAGCTCTCCCTCAACCTCACCGGCGGGGTGTACGTCAACCAGACGGCCGCCTTCTCCGACTTCCACGGTTCCGGCGGCAACCCGGCGGCCAACGCGGCCCTCACCGACGCCGCGTTCGTGGCCAACCGCTTCCGGGTGGTCGAGGTGCGCCAAGAGGCGTAGACCCGGCCGGCGCGGGAGCCCCTCAGACGGGTGCGCCCCCGGCGGCGCTCCAGTGGTACAGCGTCATGGCCACACTGGTCGCGAGGTTGTAGCTGGAGACCTGGGGGCGCATCGGCAGCGCCACCAGATGGTCGGCACGCGCGCGCAGCTCGGGCGAGAGCCCGCTGCGCTCCGAGCCGAAGGCGAGCAGCGCGTCGTCCGGCAGCCTCAGCGCGCGGATGTCCTCGCCCTCCGGATCGAGTGCGAACACCGGGCCGGCGGGCAGTTCGTCGACGGACAGCCGTTCCACGGCGGTCGCGAAGTGCAGCCCGGCCCCGCCGCGCACGACCGTGGGATGCCAGGGGTCGAGGGTGCCGGTGGTGACGACCCCGGTCGCCCCGAAACCGGCGGCCAGCCGGATCACGGCGCCCGCATTGCCCAGGTTGCGCGGCTGGTCCAGGACCACCACGGGCGCGGTGCGCGGGGTGCGCGCCAGCCCGGCCAGGTTGCCCGCGCGGGAGGGCCGTACGGCGAGGGCGGCGACGGCAGTGGGATGCGGGCGCGGGACGAGCGAGGCGTACGTCGCGTACGGCACCTCGGCCAGCAGCGCCGCCAGCGCCTCCAGGACGTCCGGGGCCAGCTCGTCGGCGAGGGCGAGCGCGGCGGCCCGGTCCGCGGTCACCGCCACCTCGACCTCGGCCCCGAAGCGCACGGCGTGCTTGAGGGCGTGGAAGCCGTCGAGCAGAACCGCACCATCGCTGTGCCGGTGCCAGCGGGGCACGGGGGCGGTCTCCTGGGCGGGGGGCGTGGGGGGCACGGAGTCCCTGTGGGGGACGGCGTCGGGGGTGATGTCAGGGGTGGTGTCGCTGTCGGGGGCGGCCATGAGGTGCAGCCTACGGGCGCGTGCCGGGTGCCTTCCCGGGCGCGAGGACGGTCGGCCCCTGACCGGCCTGCTCCTCCCGGTCCACGTGGTCCACATGATCCGTCTGATCCACGTGATCCAGCTGATCCACGTGGTTCACCGGCTCTCCCTGGTTCCCGGTCCTTGGCACGGGCACCGGCGCACCGCCCGTGCGCGTGCGCGGCGGTGGGATCCGGAGTATCCGGGCGCGTACCCACCTGCAGGCGCGTCCGAAGGCGTTGCCCAGGCGGCGCAGGAACGACGTCGGCAGGAAGACCGCGTCGGCCGCGATCATCGCCAGGGAGAAGAAGGGCAGACCCAGGACGACGGCGATCACCGCGTGCTCGGTGATCATGAGCGCCAGGAGCACGTTCTTGACCCGCCGGTTGAACAGGGTGAACGGAAAGGCGACCTGTACGGCGACCGTCCCGTAGGTCACCAGCATCACCAGGGTGCCGCTGGCGGTCAGCAGGTCACCGAGCGCCGGCCAGGGGGAGAAGTACTCCAGGTGCAGTGGGTAGTGCGCCGCGGTGCCGTCCTGCCAGCGGGAGCCCTGGATCTTGTACCAACCGGCCGTGGCGTAGATCAGACAGGCCTCGGCCATGATCACCAGCAGGGCGCCGTTGTGCACGATGTTGACGACGACATCCAGCAGACCGCGCGGCTGCGGAGTCCTCGCACAGCGCCCCACCAGCCACCACAGCGCCTGTGCCGGCCATACGGCCCACAGCAGCGCCGGGACGAACCAGTCGCCGTCCATCCGGCCGGCCAGGGTCGCCAGAAGCAGCAGGAAGCCCAGCACCCCCCACAGCGCGGGGCCCGTCCGGTCCCGCGGCCGCTCTCCACGCGCGCGTGCCTCGTCCGCGCGCCGGGCGCGCCTCGCGTCCAGGGACCACACCTGGCCGCAGCGCGTGAACACGAGGTAGACCGACATCAGGTGCAGGACGTTGTCGCCGCCGTCGCCCATGAAGACGCTGCGGTTCTGCAGCGACAGCACTCCCACCATGAACAGCACCGACATGGTGCGGGTGCGCCAGCCCAGCAGCAGCAGGACGCTCCACACCACCGCGAGCAGGTAGAGGGCCTCGAACCAGCCCTGGCCGTCCGACCACAGCAGCGCGGTGAAGGCGCCGTTGGACCCGACGAGCTGATCGGCGAGGTCCCAGTCCCACGGGCCGTCGGGCCCGTACAGCTCCTGGCGGTGGGGGAACTCGCGCAGCAGGAACAGCAGCCAGGTCGCGCTGAAGCCGATCCGGATCACCGCGGTCTGATGGGGGCCGAGGGCGGAATCGGTGACCCGCGCGACGGCGCCGGAACCCTTGAGCAGGAAGCGGTTCACCCGATGCCTCCCCGGGCCTCGTCCTTGGGCACCGGCCACCAGGGCAGCGTGCGGTACACGGGCTTCGTGGAGACCTCCTCCTCGCTCCACTCCGGCGGCGGCACGTTGACCGTGCGGGAGCGGACCTGGAGCCGGTCGACGACACCGCCCGGCCCGGCCGCGTCCGACCGGTCGAGACGCATCACCATGATCCGGCGCAGATATGACTCGGCCAGCGTGCCGCGCATCCCCACCGGACGGTCCTCGCCGTCGTGCGTGGCGACGAAGAAGTCCCAGGCGCGGCGCAGCTCGTTCTGCTGGGTGTGGCTGGGCAGGAGGTTGCCGTCGATGGCCCGGCCGTCCTCGGCGGACAGGTCGTACCAGCCGGTGGTCCGCACTCCCCCGGCCGGCGTCAGAACCTCGGCGCGGACCTGGACGGAGATGTTCTGCTGCAACGGGTTCGGCGCGAACAGCTTCCAGTTCTGCTCGAACTCCGGGTAGATCCAGTCCTCGATCGCCTTGGCGTGTCCCTTGGAGACCGTGTTCACGGGCGCGACGTGGAGGAACGTCATGCCTATGTGCGTACAGACGACGGCAGCCACGATCCCGAGCGCCACGGCCGCGGCGATCCGGTGGCGGAGGGGGAGGGCGGCCACGCCGGTACGGGGCTCGAGGAGCGGGGGACCCGAGTCCGGGGCCGAGGAAGCATCCGGAGCCGGAGAGACGTCCGGAGCCGGAGGGGTGTCCGAGAGCGGAGGGGCGCCCGCGGGCCGGGGATCGTCCTGGGCAGCGGGCGCCGGTGCGGGAGCGGGCGGGGCGGAGGGCGGGGCAGGGTCGCCCGGCACGCCCGGCCCGGTCCGCCCGTGCCGGGCATGCGAGCCCTCGTCGTACACGTCCATCCCGCCCCGTTCCCACAGTCCCGGTCCGAATTCCGGCCGATCGCCGCCACCGTCCGGCGTGCGCGGGCGACGTGCCGCCCGCGTACCGCTTCGCAGCGTCGCACGGGAACGGTACTCAGCACCGGCCGTCGCGGCACAGCCCCGGCCGTCCACACATTCCGTGGCCGTCACCACATCCACCGTCCGCCCGGTTGCCCACAGGGACTCCCCCTGTCGACGATCCCGCCCCGAGGTTATCCACAGCTGTTGACACCTCGCGGCGCCCGTCTCACCATGGAATCGCGCGAACCGAACGATCGGTCGGGAGCGAGTTCCGGGGAGAGCCCCGGAACAACCCAGGTCGAGGGGGACCTCATGGCGACAGCAGTCGGCAGCGTCGGCGCCGACGCGGGTGACAGCGTGGGCGGCGGCACGGGCAGCAGCACGGAGTACGAGCGAGCCTTCGACGCGGCCGTCGCCGCCGACGAACGGATCGAACCGCGCGACTGGATGCCCGACGCCTACCGCGCCACACTCGTCCGGCAGATCGCGCAGCACGCGCACTCCGAGATCATCGGCATGCAGCCGGAGGCCAACTGGATCACTCGTGCGCCCTCACTGCGCCGCAAGGCGATCCTGATGGCCAAGGTGCAGGACGAGGCCGGACACGGCCTGTATCTCTACAGTGCCGCCGAAACCCTCGGCACGGGGCGCGACGAGCTGCTGGACAAGCTGCACTCCGGCCGCCAGAAGTACTCCTCGATCTTCAACTACCCCACGCTGACCTGGGCCGACGTAGGTGCGATCGGCTGGCTGGTGGACGGCGCCGCGATCACCAACCAGGTGCCCCTGTGCCGCTGCTCGTACGGCCCGTATGCGCGCGCGATGGTGCGCATCTGCAAGGAGGAGTCCTTCCACCAGCGCCAGGGCTACGAGCTGCTGCTGGCTTTGAGCCGCGGCACCCCCGAGCAGCACGCGATGGCCCAGGACGCTGTGGACCGCTGGTGGTGGCCGTCGCTGATGATGTTCGGCCCGCCCGACGACGAGTCCCAGCATTCCGCTCAGTCGATGGCCTGGAAGATCAAACGGCATTCCAACGACGAGCTGCGCCGGCGCTTCGTCGACATCTGCGTCCCCCAGGCCGAGTCGCTCGGCCTCACCCTCCCCGACCCGGACCTGCGGTGGAACGAGGAACAGGGACACCACGACTTCGGCCCGATCGACTGGACGGAGTTCCGGAACGTCCTCAAGGGCGACGGCCCGTGCAACGAGGAGCGGCTGACCCGGCGCAGGCGCGCCCACGAAGAGGGCGCCTGGGTCAGGGAGTCGGCAGCCGCCTACGCGGCCAAGCACACGCCCGGCGAGACAGGAGCGATCCGCGCATGACCGAAACCGACTGGCCCCTGTGGGAGGTCTTCGTGCGCTCGCGCCGGGGACTGTCCCACACCCACGCCGGCAGCCTGCACGCCCCGGACGCGGAGCTGGCCCTGCGCAATGCCCGCGATCTGTACACCCGCCGCGGCGAGGGCGTCTCGATCTGGGTCGTGCCGTCGTCCACGATCACCGCGTCCTCGCCCGACGAGAAGGACCCGTTCTTCGAACCGGCCGCCGACAAGCCCTACCGGCACCCGACGTTCTACGAGATCCCCGAGGGGGTGCAGCACCTGTGACGACGACACCCGCCCAGGACACCGCCCTCACGGCGGCCGCGCTCGCCCTCGGTGACGACGCCCTGGTGCTCTCCCACCGCCTGGGCGAATGGGCCGGCCATGCCCCCGTACTGGAGGAGGAGGTCGCCCTCGCCAACATCGCGCTGGACCTGCTGGGCCAGGCCCGCGTACTGCTGTCGCTGGCGGGCGACGAGGACGAGCTGGCGTTCCTCCGCGAGGAACGCGCCTTCCGCAACCTCCAGCTGGTCGAGCAGCCGAACGGCGACTTCGCCCACACCATCGCCCGCCAGTTGTACTTCTCCACCTATCAGCACCTCCTGCACACCGAACTCGCAGCCGCGGAAGGCCCGCTGGCACCGCTGGCCGGCAAGGCCGTCAAGGAGGTCGCCTACCACCGCGACCACGCCGAGCAATGGACCCTGCGGCTCGGCGACGGCACCGCCACCGGCCACACCCGGATGCAGCGGGCGGTGGACGCGCTGTGGCGGTACACCGGCGAGATGTTCCAGCCGGTCGAAGGTCTCGGCGTCGACCAACCGGCCCTGGAGACGGCCTGGCTGGAGCAAATCACGCAGGTGTTGCACAGGGCCGCACTCACCGTGCCCGACGGCCCGCGCACGGGTGCGTGGACGGCCGGCGCCGGACGCCAGGGGCTGCACACCGAGCCCTTCGGCCGCATGCTCGCCGAGATGCAGCACCTGCACCGCAGCCACCCGGGGGCGACATGGTGACCCCGGCGGCCACCACCCCGCTGGAGGCGGAACTGCTCGAACTGGCCGGTTCGGTGCCCGACCCCGAACTGCCCGTGCTGACCCTGCGCGAGCTGGGCGTGGTGCGCGCGGTGCACGCGCACGGGGCGGACACCGTCGAGGTCGAGCTGACCCCCACGTACACGGGGTGCCCGGCCGTCGAGGCGATGTCCGCGGACATAGAGCGAGTGCTGCGCGAGCACGGGGTGCGCGAGGTCACCGTCCGCAGAGTGCTCGCGCCCGCCTGGTCGACCGACGACATCACCGACGAAGGGCGGCGCAAACTGCGGGAGTTCGGTATAGCCCCGCCGCGCGTACGGCCGGCGTCCGGTGCGGTCGCGGTGGATCTCGGACCGACCCGTACCCGCGGCCCCCGGGCGAACGGGGTGGACGGGGTGGACGAACCCACGCCGGAGCCCGTGCGGTGCCCGCGCTGCGGCTCTGCCGACACCGAGCTGCTCAGCCGTTTCTCGTCCACCGCGTGCAAGGCGCTGCGCCGCTGCTTGGACTGCCGTGAACCGTTCGACCACTTCAAGGAGTTGTGATGGCGCGCTTCCACCGGCTCCGGGTGGCCGCCGTCGACCGGCTCACCGATGACTCCGTCGCCCTCACCCTCACCGTCCCGCCGGATCTGCGCGAGGAGTACCGCTACGTACCCGGCCAGCACCTGGCCCTGCGGCGCAGGGCCGACGGCCAGGACATCCGGCGCACCTACTCGATCTGCTCCCCGGCCCCCGACGGTACGGGGCCCGGCACGCTGCGGGTGGGGGTGCGGCTGGTCGAGGACGGCGCCTTCTCGACGTACGCCCTGAAGGAGATCGGCGTCGGGGACGAGCTGGAGGTGATGACCCCGGCGGGCCGGTTCACTCTCCCGCCCGCGCCCGGCCGGTACGCGGCGATCGTCGGCGGGAGCGGCATCACCCCGGTGCTCTCCATCGTCTCGACCCTTCTGGAGCGCGAGCCCGGGGCCCGGTTCTGCCTGATCCGCAGTGACCGGACAGCCGCCTCGACGATGTTCCTGGAGGAGGTCGCCGACCTGAAGGACCGCTACCCCGACCGGTTCCAGCTGGTGCCGGTGCTCTCGCGGGAGGAGCAGCAGGCGGGGCTGCCGTCCGGACGCCTCGACGAGGAGCGGCTCGCCGCCCTGCTGCCGGCCCTGCTGCCCGTGGGGCAGATGGACGGCTGGTTCCTGTGCGGCCCGTACGGGCTGGTCGAGGGGGCCGAACGGGCCCTGCGCGGTCTGGGCGTGGCGCGCTCCCGCATCCACGAGGAGATCTTCCACGTGGACACCGGCGCACCGGCCGCCCCCACGACCCCGGCTCCCGCCCACAGCACCGTCACCGCCCTGCTCGACGGACGCGCCGGCGCCTGGCCCGTCCAGGACGGCGAGTCCCTGCTGGAGACGGTGCTGCGCAACCGCCCCGACGCCCCCTACGCCTGCAAGGGCGGGGTGTGCGGAACGTGCCGCGCCTTCCTCGTCTCGGGCGAGGTACGGATGGACCGCAACTTCGCGCTGGAGTCGGAGGAGACCGACGCGGGCTACGTGCTGGCCTGCCAGTCGCATCCGGTGACGGAGAAAGTGGAGCTGGACTTCGACCGGTGACGGCCGCACCGCCACGTACAGCCGCGCTGCCACGTACAGCCGCGCTGCCACGTACAGCCGCACCGCCGCCACGTACGGGCGTACCGGTCACGGCCCGGCCGAGTCCGCCGTGACCGGCCGCCCTTCCCGGTGCTACAGAACATGTCCGGGCCGCCCCGTCATCGGTGACGACGGGGCGGCCCGCGGACTCCCACACCTGCATGCCGCCGTCCACGTTCACGGCGTCGATGCCCTGCTGGACCAGATACATCGCGACCTGGGCCGAACGCCCACCGGAACGGCAGATCACATGTACCCGGCCGTGCTCGTCCCGCCTGCCACAGGGGACCGGCCGCCGGTCATCCTGTCCGTCAGCTCAGCTCAGCTCAGCTCAGCTCAGGTCGACTCGGTTCGCGTCGAGGGCCGGTGTCAACAGCGTGTCGCTCGGCGCACTCTCCTGCTGGTGGAGCAGGGCCGTGTCGGCGAGGTCGTTGACGGCGGTGTTGAACCGCTCCATCGAGGTGGGCCGGTCGGGACCGAGGACGTACTCCTTGAGCGTGTGCCGGTCGAGTGCCATCGGGTCATGGCGTGGCTCTCGCACCGACCGCAGGATCTCCGGCAGTCGGGTGCAGGCCCGGTCGAGGAGATAGGCGCCGCCCGCAGTGGTGTAGGCGGCCCGGAATTCCTCGTCGGGCAGGTCGTGAGCGTTGGTCAGGACGTATGGCTTGAGGCTTGCGACGAAGTCGGCGACGACGGATGAGACGTCACTGATGAGAATGTCCGCCTGGTTGAAGCACTCGTACAAGGTGGGCAGTTGACTGGTGATCACCTGGTGGCGGAGGGGGCCGGTGTGGCTCCAGAAGAGGTGGTGCCATTCAGCTTCCAGTGCGTGCCACTCGTCGGAACCGGGGTGGTCCGGCATCCGCGCGTCGCGCGTTTGCTGGGCGTCGTCGCCGGTTCGGTTACGGCCGGCGAGTTCGTTGAGCCGTTCCTTGATCTCCTGCATCCGCGGCTCCGGCCCGGCGGCGAGGTCGGGCAGGGTGTTGGCGGACTGACGCCGGCGGTTGTCGGCGTCGAGCATCTCCCGGATGTCCCGATCGGCGGCCGCGGCTTCGACGGAGCGCTTGCCGGTCAGCGGATGCGGTTTGTACAGGACCCGTACGCCCTCGTCGAGCAGGGCACTGATCAGGCCCGTGCCCATGGGGATCAGGGAGGTGTGGCAGTCGTCGTCGCTCCAGCCTTCCCAGGTCGGCGCGTACAGCACGGTAGGCAGCGGACCGGGTATGTGCTCGGCGTGCGGCCGGATCGGGGACAGCTGGGGACGGCCGACCTCCACGATCGCGGCGTCGTCGATGGCGTGCCGGATCCGCTGGTAGCGGTCGCGGCCCGCGCGTCCGGCCACCCATATCTCGTCGTACACCTTGCTGACCCGGTTGCTGCTGGCGAGCTTGTCGCTGTCGCCATGGCCGATGAAGACGTGCTTGGCCTCGGCGACGCGCAGCATGTGGACGTTCTTGCCCGCGTTGCCCGGATACAGAACCACCTTCAGTTCAGGCAGGTCCAGTTGGGCCAGGTCGTCGGCCCTGGGCACGCATACGACCGGGAGGCTGGTGCGGCTGAGGTAGGAGAAAGAGGCGCGTTCCCGCAGGATGATCAGCGGGCGGCGGTCGAGGTTCTCCAGGGTTTCGATCCACATGTTGACCTGGTACATGAAGTCACGGGAGACCGCGGCGAAGCTGAAGTACAGGGCCACCTCCGGCCGGTAGTCGGCCAGCTGCCGGTTGAGTGCGGCGATGATCTCCTCCCGTTCCGGCATCCGGCGGGCCGTTCGCACCTGCACGGCCAGTGCCAGCAGCATGAGAGCGGGCAGGATGAGGCTCACCGCGTATCCGGCCTTGGTGAGGGACCAGCCGGCGGTCGCCAGACCGACGAGCAGCCCCGCGTGCATCGGCAGGTCGAGGTGGAGCAGCCGGCGCAGGTAGCGGCGGAACAGCAGGGGCGGCGGAGCCTTGGGGATGCCTGCGTCGCTCATGTCCATGTTGCGTACGGCGACCGGAAGCCTCCGCTTCCGGTGGATGACGCGGTGCAGCGCGGTGTAGAGCACGAGTATCCCGAACTGGCCGCCCAGGACGAGCAGTCCGGCGACCAGCACGGGCTCGGGTGCGTCCATGCGCACCGCCAGCACGAGAAGCAGCGCGTCACGGACCAGGAATCGCATGATCCGGTCGAACCTGAACCCTGCCAACCGGCGGATGAAGGCGGGCTCGACACGGTGCAGCCACGCGTCCGTGACATAGCTGACGGCCGATGCGGCGATGAACCCCCACAGATGGGGAAGCAGAGCGAACAGCGGTAGCGCCGCATAGCTCGCCCCGAGCAGGAGCGACAGCGCGAATCCGCCCCTTGTGTGTATGCGCAGCGCGGCACGCAGCGGTCGGAGCATGGTTGCTCGATGTTCCTTCCAGGAATCGGCCGGGAAGTCTGCCGAGAAATGAGTAATGCATGTGTTCGACACGTACATGGGGTGAATGGTTGTGTAACAAGAGGCAACTTTCTCAACGCGCGCATCGGGCGGACCCGACGCACCCGCTTCAGGGCCTACGGGACGATCGGTCGGCCGTCGGGCGTACGCCGCCGTGTCCGTCGCCCGCAGCCGGAGTGGGCGACGCGCAGGTCCGCGGCGCGGGAGCCGGGGACGCAGCGCTCACGTCCGTTGAACTGCCGTGATGACCGCGCCACCATGACCGCGCCACCATGACCGGGCCCCAGACGGAGGGGACGCGAGGCCCGAGCACCCGGAATCGCAGGGGACATCTGAGGGGTGGCCGCGTCACCACGAACCATGGGTGAACGAAGCAGGGGCCTGCCCGTGAGCTATCTCACGGACGGGCCCCTGCGTGCTTCAACCAGGCCGTGCATCGCCGCACAGCCCGCAGCAAACGAGAACCGGGCCACTGCCATGACCAAGGGCGGGGTGTGCGGAACGTGCCGCGCCTTCCTCGTCTCGGGTGAGGTACGGATGGACCGCGACCTCGCACTGGAGTCGGAGGAGACCGACGCGGGCTACGTGCCGGCCTGTCGGTCGCATCCGGTGACGGAGAAAGTGGAGCTGGACTTCGACCGGTGACTGCCTCACCGCCACGTACAGCCGCACCGGTCACGGCCCGGTCGAGTCCGCCGTGACCGACCGCTCTTCCCGGTGCTACAGAACGTGTCCGGGCTTCCCGTCATCGGTGACGACGGGGCGGCCCGCGGACTCCCACACCTGCATGCCGCCGTCCACGTTCACGGCGTCGATGCCCTGCTGGACCAGATACATCGTGACCTGGGCCGAACGCCCACCGGAACGGCAGATCACATGCACCCGGCCGTCCTGCGGAGCCGCCTCGGTCAGTTCGCCGTAGCGGGCGACGAACTCACTGACCGGGATGTGCAGCGCCCCTTCGGCATGACCGGACGTCCACTCGTCGCTTTCGCGGACGTCCAGCAGGAAGTCGCCGTCCTTGAGGTCCGAGACCCCGACCGTGGGCACCCCAGTCGCAAAACTCATGCCCCCGACGCTACCGGATGCCCCGGCCCGGGGCTCACGCCCACCGGACCGGACCTCAGCTCTCCAGGGCCGCCAGGGCCGCCAGCTCCGCCTCGCGCTCGGCCACCTCGGCGCGCAGCTGCTCGGCGATCTCCTCCAGGAGACGGTCCGGGTCGTCCGGGGCCAGTCGGAGCATCGAGCCGATGGCACCCTCCTCGAGCTCCTTCGCGACCAGCGTGAGCAGTTCCTTGCGCTGGGCAAGCCATTCGAGCCGGGCATAGAGTTCCTCGTCGGCACTCGGGGCCTGCTCCTTCAGCTTCGGGCCCGCCGCCCATTCCGCGGTGAGCTCCCGCAGCTCGGCCTCGCTGCCACGGGCGTAGGCGGCGTTGACGCGGGTGATGAACTCTTCGCGACGGCGGCGTTCCGCCTCCTCCTGCGCCAGGTCCGGGTGGGCCTGGCGGGCGAGGTCGCGGTAGAGCTTGCGGGCCTCCTCGCTGGGCCGCACCCGCTCCGGGGGCCGGACGGGCTGGTCGGTGAGCATGGCCGCGGCCTCCGGGAAGAGACCGTTGCCGTCCATCCAGCCGCTCAGCAGTTCCTCCACGCCGGGAATCGGCTGCAGCCGGGAGCGCGCGTCGTCGGCCAGCCGGCGGTCCTCGGGATCACCGCTGCGGGCGGCCTTGGCCTCCAGGATGCGGGCGTCCAGCTCCTCTAGGCGGGCGTACACGGGACCGAGCCGCTGCTCGTGCAACCGGGAGAAATTCTCGACCTCGATGCGGAAGGTGTCCACCGCGATCTCGAACTCGATCAGCGCCTGCTCCGCGGCCCGCACTGCCCGCTCCAGCCGCGCCTCGGGCCGCTGCGCACCGCCGTCGGCCGCCGTCTGCTCCGCACCGGCGCCGCCACTGCCCTGCTCACCCTGCGAGGTCGTCACCCGAACAGCGTAGGCCACCGCCGCCACCACCGATTCCCATCATCCTGCCCCTGACGCCACCCGCCCTGCCCCGGCAGCCGACCGACTCCCGCCCGGCCGACCGGGGCCGGGGACCGGGGAGGGTCATGGGCCGGCCGGGGGCATGGCCCCACCGGCTCCGCCCACACCCTCACCCGGTCGGCGAAGAGCCTCCGGAAGAAGTGAAGCAGTGCTCAGACCCCCATCTCCGCCGCGATCCGGCCCGAGCGGACCGCTGTCAGCAGGTCCGCGTGGTCCGCCTCCGTGCGGTCGGCGTAGCGGAAGGCGAAGGCGCCCATCGCCTCGTCGAGTTCGTCGTTCCTGCCGCAGTAGCCCGCGATCAGGCGGGGATCGGCGCTGTGGGAGTGGGCGCGGGCCAGGAGGGCGCCGGTCATCCGGGCGTAGTCGTCGACCTGGTCGGCCGACAGGGCCGCGGGGTCGACGCTGCCCTTGCGGTTGCGGAACTGCCGTACCTGGTAGGGCCGCCCCTCGACGGTCGTCCAGCCCAGCAGGTTGTCGCTGACCACCTGCATCCGCTTCTGGCCCAGGACCACGCGCCGGCCCTCGTGGCCGACGTCGGGGACGTCGAAGCCGGCCGTCAGCAGATGCGGCACCAACGCCGAGGCACGGGCCTCCTTCACCTGAAGGACAAGGGGCTCCCCCCGATGGTCGAGGAGCAGCACGACGTAAGAGCGGGTGCCCACGCTGCCCGTGCCGACGACGCGGAATGCCACGTCCTGCACCGCGTGCCGGGCCAGCAGCGGAAGCCGGTCGGGCTGGAGGGTGCCGACGTACTCCTCCAGGGAGGAGGCCACCGCCAGGGCCTCGGCGTCGGGGATACGGCGCAGCACCGGCGGGGCGTCGACGAAGCGGCGCCCGCCGTCCTCCGTCACCTTGGTGGACTTGGCCGCGAAACGGCCGCTGGTGTTGGCGCGGGCCTTCGCGTAGACCCGCTCCAGTGTGCCGAGCAGATCGTGCGCGTCGGTGTGGGAGACCAGCTCCTCGTCGGCGATGGCATTCCACGCGTCCAGCACCGGCATCTTCGCCAGCAGCCGCATCGTGCGACGGTAGGCGCCCACCGTGTCCTGGGCGGCTTTGCGGCAGGTGTCCTCGTCCGCGCCGACCTCCCGCCCCGCGAGTACCAGCGAAGTGGCGAGCCGCTTGAGGTCCCACTCCCAAGGGCCCCACACCGTCTCGTCGAAGTCGTTCAGGTCGATGACCAGCCCACCGCGCGCGTCGCCGTACAGACCGAAGTTCGCCGCGTGCGCGTCGCCGCAGAGCTGCGCGCGGATCCGCGTCATGGGAGTGCGGGCCAGGTCGTGGCCCATCAGGCCCGCTGATCCGCGCAGGAAGGCGAACGGTGTCGCCGCCATCCTGCCCACCCGTATCGGCGTCAGCTCGGGCAGCCGGCCACGACTGGACTCCTCGACCGCGCTGACCGCGTCGGGGCGGGAGGGATCCAGGTCGAGAGCGGAGTGCGCCCTGCGCGGCACCAGTCGGCGCAGAGCCTTGCCGTCCGCCTTGGCCGAGCCCTCGGGCGGCCACGCCGCGAAGCCCGGTACGCGCGGCAGCCGCCGCACCTCACCGGCAGCGAGGTCCGGCTCCGCCCGCTCCACCGTCCTGCTCGTCCCGGTCCCGCCGGCACCCGTTTCGGTCACCACAACCGCCTCCCCGTACGCCCGTATACACACACCGGCCGTGCCGCACGCGAACGGCCACCGACCGTCGGCCCGCCTCGATGCCGACATGGGCATCGGCGCAGGCCATGAAATCAACTGTGCCGACCGTACAACCCGGTGGCCGAAACGCGTCAGGCCCTGTGGACAACTCCGGGACCGTGGACACCTCCGTCACCCACCCGCACCTCTGCCACCATCCGCCCCGCAACCACCGTCCACCCCATCGCCCGAGCCACGGCGACCGCCTGCCACACCCTCCACACCTGTCCCGCCTGTCCCGCCTGTCCTGCTATCTCGCTTCTGCCTCGGTGGCCACATTCCCCGTGGCCGGTTCCAGTCGCCCCGCCTCAAGGGCCCGCCGGCCGCGGTCCGCCGAGATGTCCAGCCGGGCCAGCACCGCCGGCACCGCGATGCCCGGCAGCATGTGCTGGAACAGCACCACGACCCGGTGCTCCAGATCCTGCCGCTGACAGCGCAGCTGCGAGAGGAGCTGCACACCCGAAAAGCTCGCGACCAGCAGTTCCGCCGTCTCCGTCACCTCGACGTGCGGCAGCAGCTCGCCCCCCGCCTTCGCCTCGGCCAGGGTCCGGGTGATCTGGTCGATCCACATCCGGAAAGCGGGGGTCCGGTCCAGTCCCAACGCTCCCTGGTCCAGGGCCAGTCCGACACTGGCGCGCACCAGCGGATCCGTGCACAGCCGCAGGGCCAGCACCAGACCGGAGTCGACGAGCTCCTGGAGCTTGCTGGACTGGGGCTGCAGGGCCACCGCCAACTGCTCCTCGAAAATGCCGAGCGCCAGCTCCTCCTTCGAGCCGAAGTGGAAGTACAGCGCTCCCTTGGTCACCCCGGCCCGGCCCAGAATCTCGCCGATGGTCGCCGAGGTGTAACCGCGCTCGTCGAAGACGGCCGCCGCCGCGTCCAGAATGGTCCGCCGTGTGCGGATCGCGCGCTCCTGTCGCGCCATCGGGTGCCTCCTGATCTCCGTGGATCTCGTGGATCGCCGTGAAGTAGTCGTGCGGTAGCCGTGCGGTCGGCATACCGCCGTACCACGATGCCGTGCGGGCGCGTGGGCTCGTGGATTCGTCTCCAACGGTGTGGATCACCCTTGAAAAAAACCGGCTCGTCCGTATCTTAGTGCGAAGTCGATCGGAGCCAGGCCTTCTATCCGGAGGGTTCCTCATGCCGCAGTCAGGTGCCACAAGCACTCCCACGGAGGATCGAACCGGACAGCGAAGCGCGCCCGCAACCGCCACTGGACAGGCAGCCGGCGCCCTCGCCGTCACCCGGGTCACCGCGGAACTCGCCCACCGCACCCGCGCGGCGGACATCTTCCCGACGGAATGGGTCCGCCTGTCCGAACTCGACTTCCGCGTCACCGCGCACTGGCCCGCCGACCACTCCTTCTTCGGCCCCGTGGACGACTTCCACCAGGATCCGATGATCGTCGCCGAGACACTGCGCCAGACGACGATGGCCCTCGCCCATGCCGAGTTCGGTGCCCCCCTCGACACACACTTCGTCATGTGGGATTTGGGAATCTCCACCGTCCCCTCCGAACTGCTGCTCACGGACGCCGCGGAGCCGGTCACCATCGACGTCGTCTGCTCCGAGGTACGCCGCCGGGGCCGCGGCCTGAGCAGCATGCGGACCATCATGGAGTTCCACCGCGCGGGACGGCTCGTCGCCCGGGGCACCGGCAGCATGGGCTGCACCTCGCCGGCCGCGTACCGCCGCCTGCGAGCCGGGCAGCCGGCCGACCCGGATACCGCGATACCTCCCTTACCCCCCGTCCCTCACGAACTGGTCGGCCGTCAACACGCGGAGGACGTCGTCCTCGCCCGCTCCGACCGCCCCGGCACCTGGCTCCTGCGCGTCGACACCCATCACCCCGTGCTCTTCGCCCGGCCCAACGACCACGTCCCCGGCATGGTTCTGTTCGAGGCGGCCCGCCAGGCGGCGACGGCGGCAACCGGCGGACGCGCCTTTCTTCCCTCCGACCTGGCCTCCTCCTTCAGCCGCTACACCGAACTGGACAGCCCCTGCCGCCTCGAAACCGAGGTCCTCGACACAGGCGACGGGAACGACGTGACCGTACGGGTCTTCGGTCTGCAGAACGACGAACCCGTCTTCGCCGTAACCCTCGCCTCGGCACCCCACCGCCGGACCCCGGCCCCAGCCCCAGCCCCAGTACGGTCGCTGACGTGACGGTGACGTGATGGTGAACCTCCTGATCACGGGCGGCACCGGTTTCATCGGGAGCCGGATCACCGCCGCGGCGCGCCGACGCCCGCACACCCACATCCGGTTGCTGTCCCGTCGCGCCCCCGCCGGTAACGCACGGCCCGACGCCCCGCAGTCGAGCACCTTCCCGGACGTGCCCCCGCCCGCCTTGACCGTCCCCGGTGACCTCGCCGACCCCGCCTCCCTGCACGGCAGTTGCGCCGGCGTCGATGTACTCGTCCACTGCGCCTCACGCATCACCGGCGACCCGGAATCCGTCGCGGCGGTCAACGACCGGGGCACGAAGGCCCTGGTGGAGGAGGCGGTACGCAGCGGGGTGCGCCGGATCCTGTATGTGAGCAGCGCCGCCGTCCACGGCAGGGGTCCCTTCCGCGGCGTACGGCCCGGCGAGGCTCCCGTCGCCCCCGCCTCCGCCACCAGCCGCACCCGCGCCGCGGCCGAACGGCACGTACTCGACGCGGGCGGCCTGGTGCTGCGGCCCCACCTGGTGTACGGCTCGGGCGACCGCTGGGTGATCCCCGGGCTGGTGGGACTCCTGAGGGAGTTGTCGGCCACCGTGGCGGGCTGCGGAGCCCTGCACTCGATGATCGACGTCGACGTCCTGGGCCGCGCGGCCGTCGCCGCGGCACTCTCCCCGGTCCACGAACCTGGCGTCCACTACGTCAACCACCCGGACCCGGTAACCGCGTCGGAGCTGCTCGCGGCCGTCTGCACACAGGTGGAACAGCCCGGCGGGGGAACGACGGTCGACCTCACGACCGCCTACGCGCGGGCCGCCGGCTCCCCGCGCGCCCTGCATCACCTCGGCATACTCACCGTCGACCACTGGTTCAGGGACGACACCTTCTGGGACGGCCTGGACTACTCCCCGGGCGAGCCCTTCCTCCGCGCCTTCCCCCACGCGGCCCCCTGGTACCGGTCGTTCGTCACCGCCCCCTGACCGGTCGTTCGTCACCGTCCCCTGACCGGTCGTTCGTCACCGCCCCTGACCGACCGCCGCCACGGCCACCGCACCCCCGCCCCCGGCCCTCACCCCGCCCCCGGCCCCCGCCCCGCTCCGGGGGCCGCCCCGGACAACGCAGGACGTCAACGGGCAGCGAGAGCGGACGTCGCGCGGGAACACGTCAATGGCGCGCGACCGTGCCCCGCGCTCCGGATCCGTCAGGACCTCTGGAGCCCGGCCGGGCCGCCCCTCACCGCGGGCCCCGTCCGGGAACCGCACAAGCCCCGGGCACCGCTCCGCCGAATCGCTCCGGCGCTGTCCGTATAGCCGACGTGCAGGCACAACGGCGAGGGTGCCGAGGACGGCACGACGGCCGTCTTGAGGAGTCTGCGAGGAATCCCCTCGACCACGGCGGCGATTGACGTGATCTGCCCGGCCTGGAACCGGTCCGAGGCCATCCGCCCGACCATCGACAGCGTTCTGGCCCAGACCTTCGGTGACTGGCGCCTGCTCGTCGTCTCCGACGGCTGCACCGACGACACGGACGATGTGGTGCGCTCCTACGACAACGAGCGTGTCCAGCTGATCCGCGCCCAGCGGCACGGCCACCCCGGTGGCCCCCGCAGCATCGGCCCGGCCGCGTCGACCGCGCCGGCCATCGCCTACCTGGACAACCACGACCTGTGGATGCCCGATCACCTGGCCGTGCTGAGGCGCGAGTTCGAAGGCGGCGCACGCCTGGTGGCGACCGGGAACATCGGGATGAACGCGCAGGGCGAGGAGGAGTACCGGTCCCACCCCTCAACGGGCTCTGGCACCCCGAGCTCCAACTGCTCCGGGCGTTCTACGAGCCTTCCCGCGTCGGTCATGTGCGCAAGCACCCGGTGTACGACTACGTCACCCCGATCGAGACCAGGGCATTGACGACCCGGGATCTCACCCCCGCAGCGTAAACACCCGCTGTCCACGATCAGGGTGGAACTTCAGGCACCTGGATCCCCGAGGGCCACGTCACCAACCCCTGAGACTTTCCTCACAAGCCACCAGTGACCGAGGCAGAGAAACCAGCCCGCAGCAGAACAATCGAAGATCCACAGCCCGCGAAAACCCGACCGCCGACGGACCCAAGCCGTCGGCAGTCCACGTGTTTCTGGCCACACACAGAGGAACGGGCGGCATCGTGATTACGATGCCGCCCGTTCCGTCGGTGCAACTGGAGCACTTTCGTCGGTGCTCAGATGTGCGCGAGGGGGGAGTTGAACCCCCACGCCCTTGCGGGCACTGGAACCTGAATCCAGCGCGTCTGCCTATTCCGCCACTCGCGCATTGGGTGTGTCCTCGGGCCCTTTCCTGTAAGGGTCAGGCGCCTTCCGACTCCTGAACATTAGCACGCTGGTCGGGGTGGATTCACATCCCTTTCCACCCGCCCCCACTCCCCACCCGCGCTGAGCAGCACCGCCGCCCATGAGCGGTCCGCAAGCGACGCACCGGCCGCCCCCGACCACCCTTGAACCACCCCCGAGCAGTCACGGATGATCAACAGCGCGTCGCACGGGCCCGCCCCTTACCGCCCTGTGTCGCTCCCGTCACACCGGACAAAAACGTACCGACGGGCACCGATACCCACCCACGGGAACTGATGAGAACCGCTTCACGTATCAACCTCGTACCGGTAGCCCCCGTCTCCACAGGTGCCGGGCAGAGTGCACAGCCAGGTGCGGGACACTGGTCCGCGGCCCCCTCTACGATCCATGGCAGGGCGGCTCGCACGAGCACGGCCGAAGGAGTTCGAAGGCGAGCCCCGAAGGGAACTCCGTCAGGCATCGACACCCGTCGGGCCGGGCGGGCAGGGGGAACCAGCCGATCGACCAGGGCGTGGATACGATCAGTAAGCAGTACCAGTTATGCGGTGCACGGAACAGCGCACCGGGCAGTAGACGCGGTAGACGCAGCAGAAGACAGGGCAGTACACAGGACGGCAACGACGGAGGAGGTGCCCCATGGGAGTCCTGAAGAAGTTTGAGCAGCGACTCGAAGGCCTGGTCAACGGCACCTTTGCCAAGGTGTTCAAGTCCGAGGTGCAGCCCGTGGAGATCGCGGGAGCGCTCCAGCGGGAGTGCGACAACAACGCGACCATCTGGAACCGCGACCGCACCGTTGTCCCCAACGACTTCATCGTCGAGCTGAGCACCCCCGACTTCGAGCGGCTCAGCCCGTACTCCGGGCAGCTCGGCGACGAACTCGCCGGCATGGTGCGCGACTACGCCAAGCAGCAGCGCTACACCTTCATGGGCCCCATCAAGGTGCAGCTCGAGAAGGCGGACGACCTCGACACCGGCCTGTACCGGGTGCGCAGCCGTACGCTCGCCTCCTCCAGCAGCCAGGCGGACCCCACAGGACCCGGCCCCGCCGGACCCGGCATGGGCGGCCCGCCCGCCGGCGGCCCCGGCGGTTACGGCTACCCGCCGGCCGGTCCCACGGGCGCCCCGCCCATGCCGGCCGCGCCGCCGCCCGGCGGCCGGCCCGGCGGTTACGGCTACCCGCAGCCCGCGGGCGGCCAGCGGCCCCCCGCCGCACCCGCGTCCGCCGGGCGCACCCGGCACTGGATCGAGATCAACGGCAACCGCCACCAGATCTCCAACGGGACGCTCGTACTGGGCCGCAGCACCGAGGCCGACGTGCGGATCGACGACCCCGGCGTCTCCCGCCGGCACTGCGAGATCCGGACCGGAACGCCCTCGACGATCCAGGATCTGGGATCCACCAACGGCATCGTGGTGGACGGACAGCACACCACCCGCGCTACGCTCCGCGACGGCTCACGAATCGTCGTGGGCAGCACCACCATCATTTACCGGCAAGCCGAAGGGTGAAGCGGGGGCAATGTCAGAGCTGACCCTCACGGTCATGCGGCTAGGTTTTCTGGCCGTTCTGTGGCTGTTCGTGATCGTGGCCGTGCAGGTCATCCGCAGTGACCTGTTCGGCACACGGGTCACCCAGCGCGGAGCGCGCCGGGAGGCCGCCCGGCCGCAACAGGGCGCCCGGCAGGCACCGCCGCCGCAGCGCCAGCAGTCCGGGGGCGGCCGCCGCGGCCGCAACGCCCCCACCAAACTGGTCGTGACCGAGGGCATCCTCACGGGCACCACCGTCGCGCTCCAGGGCCAGACCATCACCCTGGGCCGGGCGCACGACAGCACCATCGTGCTGGACGACGACTACGCCTCCAGCCGCCATGCCCGGATCTACCCGGACCGCGACGGCCAGTGGATCGTCGAGGACCTGGGTTCCACGAACGGCACCTATCTGGACCGGTCCAGGCTGACGACCCCCACACCGATCGGACCGGGTTCACCGATCCGCATCGGCAAGACCGTCATCGAGCTGCGGAAGTAGTACGACAATGAGCGAGCGGAGCGAGCACGCAGGGGGGGCCCTCACCCCGGGCCCCGGCGCGCTCCCGACCGGAGGGTGGGCAGTGTGGCTCGACACGACCGGCTGTACCCGGAGCCGACGGGCGAGGTGCGCATGAGTCTGTCCCTGCGCTTCGCCGCCGGATCGCACAAGGGGATGATCCGGGAGGGCAACGAGGACTCCGGTTACGCCGGCCCCCGCCTGCTCGCCATCGCCGACGGCATGGGCGGCGCCGCGGCCGGCGAGGTCGCCTCCTCCGAGGCCATCTCCACCATCGTCTCGCTCGACGACGACGTCCCCGGCTCCGACCTGCTCACCTCCCTCGGCTCGGCCGTGCAGCGCGCCAACGACCAGCTGCGCATGATGGTCGAGGAGGACCCCCAGCTCGAAGGCATGGGCACCACCCTGACCGCGCTGCTGTGGACCGGCCAGCGTCTCGGCATGGTCCACGTCGGCGACTCCAGGGCCTACCTGCTGCGCGACGGCGTCCTCACCCAGATCACCCAGGACCACACCTGGGTGCAGCGGCTGGTGGACGAGGGCCGGATCACCGAGGAGGAGGCGACCACCCACCCGCAGCGGTCCCTGCTCATGCGGGCCCTCGGCAGCGGCGAACACGTCGAGCCCGACCTGTCGATCCGTGAGGTCCGGGCGGGCGACCGGTATCTGATCTGCTCCGACGGCCTGTCCGGCGTGGTCTCCCACCAGACCCTCGAGGAAGCCCTGGCGGGCTACCAGGGTCCCGAGGACACCGTGCAGACGCTGATCGAGCTGGCGCTGCGCGGCGGCGGCCCGGACAACATCACCGTGATCATCGCCGACGTCCTCGACCTCGACACCGGTGACACCCTGGCCGGCCAGCTGTCCGACACCCCGGTCGTGGTCGGCGCCGTCGCCGAGAACCAGAACCAGCCCAGCGACAACAGCGCCATGCAGACCCCGGCCGGCCGCGCCGCCGGACTCGGCCGCAGGCGCGGCCAGGGCGGCGGGGACGGCGGGGGCGAATTCGGCCCGCCCGGCAGCGGCGACGTCACCGGCTTCATCCAGACCGACGGCTTCGACTACGACGAGGGCGACTTCGTCAAACCTCGTAAGAACCGCCGGTGGCTCAAACGCTCCTTCTTCGGCCTGCTCACCCTCGCCGTCATCGGCGGCGGCGTGTACAGCGGCTGGCGCTGGACGCAGACCCAGTACTACGTCGGCACCAACGGCGAACACGTCGCGCTCTACCAGGGCATCAGCCAGGACCTGGCCTGGGCCTCGCTCTCGAAGGTCGAGAAGGACCACCCCGAGATCGAACTCAAGTACCTGCCGCCCTACCAGCGGAAGCTGGTCGAGGCGACCATCGCCGAAGGCGACCTGCACGGCGCCCGGTCGAAGATCGACGAACTCTCGGTCCAGGCCTCCGCGTGCAGGAAGGAAGCCGAGCGCCGCACCGCCGACAGCAAGAACAACGCCAAGACCGGCGAGGGCGAGGCCGGAGGCACCACGGGAACCACACCCGCCTCCTTCACGTCCAAGGCCTCGCCGACGCCGAACCCCTCGGGCACGACCGAGGCACCGCAGAAGTCCACGCCCCCGTCCGCACCTACTCCCAGCCCCGGCCCCAGCCTCTCGGAGGAGGAGCAGAAGGTCGTCTCGCTGTGCGGTAAGCAGTAGGCAAGCCGTGAGAGGCCCTGTCACACGATGAGCAGTACTACCAACCCATCGGCGCAGCACACGTCCACGATCGGTGCGATCGGGGCGCCGAGCCGGCGCAACACCGAGCTCGCGCTGCTGGTCTTCGCCGTCGTCATCCCGGTCTTCGCCTATGCCAACGTCGGCCTGGCCATCAACGGCGAGGTCCCGGCCGGCCTGCTGAGCTACGGCCTGGGCCTCGGCCTGATGGCGGGCATCGGCCACCTCGTCGTACGGAAGTTCGCGCCGTACGCGGACCCGCTGATGCTGCCGCTGGCCACCCTGCTCAACGGGCTCGGACTCGTCGCCATCTGGCGGCTCGACCAGTCCGAACTGCTGCAGCAGATCCATCAGGCGGGCACCGCCGCCCCCAGGCAGCTGTTCTACACCGCCATGGGCATCGCACTGTTCGTCGCGGTGCTGATCTTCCTCAAGGACCACCGCGTCCTGCAGCGCTACACCTACATCTCCATGCTCGGCGCACTGGTCCTGCTCCTGCTGCCGCTGGTGCCCGGCCTCGGCAAGAACCTCTACGGCGCCAAGATCTGGATCCAGATCGGCAGCTTCAGCATCCAGCCCGGCGAGTTCGCCAAGATCGTCCTGGCGATCTTCTTCGCCGGCTACCTGATGGTGAAGCGCGACGCGCTCGCCCTGGCCAGCCGCCGCTTCATGGGGCTGTATCTGCCGCGCGGACGCGACCTCGGACCGATCCTCGTCGTGTGGGCGGTGTCGATCCTCATCCTCGTCTTCGAGACCGACCTCGGTACCTCCCTGCTGTTCTTCGGCATGTTCGTGATCATGCTGTACGTCGCCACCGAGCGGACCAGCTGGATCGTCTTCGGTCTGCTGATGTCCAGCGCCGGCGCCGTCGGCGTGGCCAGCTTCGAACCGCACATCCAGACACGCGTCCAGGCCTGGCTCGACCCGATGCGCGAGTACCAGCTGAGCCGGTCCGGGGCCAGCGACGGCATCATCCACTCCGAACAGGCCATGCAGGCACTGTGGGCCTTCGGCTCCGGCGGCACCCTCGGCACCGGCTGGGGCCAGGGCCACTCCGACCTCATCCGGTTCGCCTCCAACTCCGACTTCATCCTCGCCACCTTCGGCGAGGAACTCGGCCTCGCCGGAATCATGGCCCTGCTCCTGCTCTACGCGCTGATCGTGGAACGCGGCGTGCGCACCGCCCTCGCCGCCCGCGACCCGTTCGGCAAGCTGCTCGCCATCGGCCTGTCCGGCGCCTTCGCCCTCCAGGTCTTCGTCGTCGCCGGCGGCGTCATGGGCCTGATCCCGCTGACCGGTATGACGATGCCCTTCCTGGCGTACGGCGGTTCCTCCGTCATCGCCAACTGGGCGCTCATCGGCATCCTGCTGAGAATCAGCGACACCGCCAGACGCCCCGCCCCCGCCCCCGCCGCCAACCCCGACGCCGAGATGACCCAGGTGGTCCGACCGTGAACAAGCCCCTGCGCCGAATCGCGATCTTCTGCGGCCTCCTCGTCCTCACCCTCCTCCTCCGCGACAACTGGCTCCAGTACGTCAAGGCCGACGAGCTGAGGACCGACAAGAACAACCGCCGGGTCGCCATCGAGCGGTACGCGTCACCGCGCGGCGACATCATCGTCGGCGGTGAGCCGATCACCGGACACACCACCACCGAGGGCGAATTCAAGTACAAGCGCACCTACAAGGACGGCGCCATGTGGGCGCCGGTCACCGGCTTCGTCTCCCAGGCCTTCGGTGCCAATCAGCTGGAGTCCATCGAGGACGGCATCCTCACCGGCAACGACGAGCGCCTGTTCTTCCGCAACACGCTCGACATGCTCACGGGCAAGGCCAAGGAGGGCGGCAACGTCGTCACCACCCTCAACGCCGACGCCCAGAAGGCCGCTTACGAGGGTCTGAAGAAGCAGGGCGGCAAGGGCTCGGTCGTCGCCCTCGACCCCTCCACCGGCAAGGTCCTCGCGCTCGCCTCCTTCCCCTCGTACGACCCGTCCGTGATCGCCGGCGGCAGCGACAAGGACGCCGAGGCGTGGCAGAAGCTGCAGAAGAAGGAAAACCCCGACGACCCGATGCTGAACCGGGCCCTGCGCGAGGTCTACCCGCCCGGCTCCACCTTCAAGGTCCTCACCGCGGCCGCCGCCCTGGAGGAGGGGCTGTACACGAGCGCGGACGAGAAGACGGACACGCCGCTGCCGTGGACCATGCCGGGCACCAACACCGAGCTGAAGAACGACGGCGACCTCCCCTGCGAGGACGCCACCCTCCGCGAAGCGCTCCGGGTCTCCTGCAACACCGTCTTCGGCAAGATCGGCGCCGACCTCGGCAACGACACGATGCTCGAGTACGCCAAAAAGTTCGGCTTCACCGAGGAACAGTTCGTCCCGGTCCGCTCCAGCGCTTCGGTCTTCTCCGACGACATGAACGAGTCGCAGACCGCGCTCTCCTCCATCGGCCAGTTCAACACCGCCACCACCCCGCTGCAGATGGCCATGGTCACCGCCGCCATCGCCAACAACGGCACCCTGATGAAGCCGTACACGGTCGACGAACTCCAGGCCCCCAGCCTCGACACCATCGAGAAGACGGACCCGGAGGAGCTGAGCAAGCCGATGTCGGCGGAGAACGCCCAGATCCTCCAGTCGATGATGGAGACCGTCGTCTCCGAAGGCACCGGCAGCAGGGCGAAGATCGACGGTGTCACCGTCGGCGGCAAGACCGGTACCGCCCAGCACGGTGTGGACAACAGCGAGAACCCCTACGCCTGGTTCATCTCCTACGCCAAGGGCGAGGACGGCAGCTCACCGGTGGCCGTCGCCGTGATCATCGAGGACGACAACGCCGTGCGCGGCGACATCTCCGGCGGTGGCCTGGCAGCCCCCATCGCGAAGAACGTGATGGAGGCGGTCCTCAAGGCCAAGCAGTGACCCCGCTCACGTCCGCTTCACATCGGTGCACGTTGCGGTACCGGTCCTGTATCGGCTGCGGTACTTGGCCAGGTCACACAAAGCGAGCCGGGTACCGTATCCCCGGACGGCAGCCTCCGGCCGCACGAACGTGCCGGCCGGGACCGACGGAGAGGGCTGGTAGGTAGCTATGGAAGAGCCGCGTCGCCTCGGCGGCCGGTACGAACTGGGCCACGTGCTCGGCCGCGGCGGCATGGCAGAGGTCTACCTCGGCCACGACACCCGCCTCGGCCGCACCGTTGCAGTGAAGACGCTCCGCGCCGACCTCGCGCGTGACCCGTCCTTCCAGGCCCGGTTCCGCCGGGAGGCCCAGTCGGCCGCCTCGCTCAACCATCCCGCGATCGTCGCGGTCTACGACACGGGCGAGGACTACATCGACGGGGTCTCCATCCCGTACATCGTCATGGAGTACGTCGACGGCTCCACGCTCCGCGAACTCCTGCACAGCGGCCGCAAGCTGCTGCCGGAGCGGACGCTGGAGATGACCATCGGCATCCTCCAGGCCCTGGAGTACTCGCACCGGGCCGGCATCGTCCACCGCGACATCAAGCCCGCGAACGTCATGCTGACGCGCAACGGCCAGGTCAAGGTCATGGACTTCGGCATCGCCCGCGCCATGGGCGACTCCGGCATGACGATGACCCAGACCTCGGCGGTCATCGGCACCGCACAGTACCTCTCACCCGAACAGGCCAAAGGCGAACAGGTCGACGCCCGCTCCGACCTCTACTCCACCGGCTGCCTGCTGTACGAACTCCTCACCGTCCGCCCGCCGTTCGTCGGCGACTCCCCCATCGCGGTCGCCTACCAGCACGTCCGGGAGGAACCACAGGCGCCGAGCGTCTTCGACCCCGAGGTCACGCCCGAGATAGACGCGATCACGCTGAAGGCGCTCGTCAAGGACCCCGACTACCGCTACCAGTCGGCCGACGAGATGCGCGTCGACATCGAGGCCTACCTCGACGGCCGGCCCGTCGCCGCCACCGCCGCGATGGGCACGGCCGGCTACGGCGGCTACCCCGACGACCAGCCGACGACCGCCCTGCGCTCGGACTCCGGCGCCGCGACGTCGATGCTGCCCCCCATGAACCCGGACGACGGCGGCTACGGCTACGACGACCGCCCCGGCCGGCGCCGCCAGCAGAAGAAGAACAACACCTCGACGATCCTGCTCGTCGCGTCGGGCGTCCTGGTCCTGGTCGGCGCCATCCTCCTCGGCCGCTGGGTCTTCTCCGGCAACGGAGGCGTGGGCAACGACACCATCAAAGCCCCGAACTTCGTCGGTCTCACGAAGGAAGCCGCGGACAAACAGGCCATCAACACCGACCTGGTACTCGAGTTCACGGAGAAACCCTGCGAGGACCAGGCCAAGGGCAACATCTGCGAGCAGGACCCCGAGCAGGGCACCGACGTCAAGAAGGAATCCACCGTCAACCTGGTGGTGTCCACGGGGGCGCCCAAGGTGGCGGTACCGAGCGTAGTCGGCGACAACATCGACGACGCCAAGGCGGAGCTGGAGGGCGAGAAGTACGCCTTCGTCGTCGAGACCAAGGAGAAGGAAGTCTCGGAGACAGCGGGCACCGTCCTCGAGCAGGACCCGGCTCTCGGCGAGGAAGTGGAGAAGGGCACCACCATCACCCTCACCGTCGCCAAGGCGGTGGCCAGGTCGACGGTCCCGGACGTCCTCGGCAGGACCTGCGACGAGGCCAAGACGCAGATGAGCGCCAGCGACCTGGTGGGCAACTGCACCGAGCGGGACGTCGACGACCCGAACCAGGTCGGCAGGGTCATCGAGACCACGCCGGGCCCCAACCAGCAGATCGACAAGAACTCCCAGGTGCAGATCGTCGTCGGCAAGGCCAAGGAGGCCGAGCAGCCCGAGAAGGTCGCCGTCCCGAACGTCAACGGCCAGCCCCTCGAAGCCGCCCGAAGGCTGATCGAGGAAGCCGGGCTGGCGGTCGGCGAGATCAAGGGTTCGCAGGATCCCAACTCCTTCGTCTTCCGCGCCGACCCGGGCCAGGGCAACCCGGTCGACAAGGGAACGGCAGTCACTCTGTTCACCGTGGACCAGGGTGGTAACGGCGGTGACAACGGCGGCGGCTTCCTCGGCGGCCTCACCGGCGGCAACAGGGACTGACCCCTCCGGACACGCCGGACGCGCCGGAGCCCCGGCACCCTCTGAAGAGGGTGCCGGGGCTCCGCCATGGGACCGCACTTGAACGTTGGTCCCCACACCGTACGCACCTTCGCCTCACACGGCTCGTTGATCGGGTGGGGCGGGCCGTCCGGGTTCTGCCCCGACCACGACAACGCAAGGGGCAGAGGGTGCTCAAGGAATCAGTACTTCTGGAATCGCAGACGCTGCGCAGCGGCGTCCTGGAACGCACGGACGTTCTCGACCGGGTCAAGGCCCTGTCACTGCTGCCGGACGGAATGCATGTGACGACGGCGATGGTGGCGACGTACTTCGAGGTCACTGTGAAGACACTCGAGTCAGTTGTTGAGGACCATCGGAACGAACTACGAGCCAACGGCTACCACGTCTTGACGGGTACGCGACTGACCCTCTTTAAGAGGGCCAGTGGGATCCAGTCGCGCTCCCGGTCCCTCGCTCTCTACTCCCGCCGTGCCGTCCTCAACGTCGCCATGCTCCTCCGGGACAGCGAAGTCGCACGTCAGGTGCGTGTCTACCTCCTGGACATGGAATATCTGGCGCGCACACAGCCTGTGGACAACCCAGTCCCCACCGAACCCTTCTCCTTCGATGCCCGCATCGACCAGCGCATCACCCACATCCTCGGCAGGACGATCGTGCCGATGCTCAACGCCTTGATCGCCACGTCCGGTGAACACCGCCTCGAGCTCCTCGAACTCCGCGAGGACATCGAGAACGTCGAGCGCAGGCTGTGCTGGCACCACAAGCGCCTCGCCACCCTGGAGGGGTCGGCCCCCGCGGAGAACGTCAGGTCGACGCTCAAGGCGATGACCTGGCAGGCGTTCGAACAGCACGTCGCCGACCTGCTGCGGCGCGACGGCTGCACCGATGTCGTCGTACGGCAGGCCCGCAGCGACAGGGGCATCGACGTCACCGGCCGTACCGCGGACGGGCGGACTGTGGCCGTCCAGTGCAAGAACCGGTCAGGACGCTGGACCGTGCCCAGTGCCGACATGCAGAAGTTCGCGGGCGCGGCGCGGGCCATCAACCGTGTGGACCTCGCGCTCTTCGTCGCCACCTGCAACTTCAGCCACGAATCACAGGCGATCGCCGACCTGACCGGAGTCGTCACGGTCAATCGGGAAGAAGTGGAGGCATGGACCGCCGGAGTGCGTCTCAAGGCTCTGCGATAGCAGCAGATCGTGAAGGCCCGAAGCCGCAAGAGAAAGTTGCGGCTTCGGGCCTCCGCCATGTTAGGCGACAAAGGTCCTTGAAGGCCCTTTGTCGCCTCAGCGCAGTTCCTTCGGCGGTGTCCGGTCCTCGTCGACCTTCTCCGTACGGACCAGTTCACCCCAGACGACATAGCGGTACTTGCTGGTGTACACCGGTGTGCAGGTCGTCAGGGTGATGTAGTGGCCGGCCTTCTTGCGGCCGGACTCCTCGGGGACCTTCGCGAGGACGTCCACGTTGTACTTCGAGGTCTCGGGAAGGATCGCGTAGGTCTTGTAGACGTACCAGGTGTCCTTCGTCTCGAAGACGATCGGGTCGCCGTCCTTGATCTTGTGGATGTCGTGGAACTTGGCCCCGTGGCCGTCCCGGTGCGCGGCCAGCGAGAAGTTGCCCTTCTTGCCGGACGTCGGCAGGGTCGCCTTCACCGGGTCGGTGTAGTAGCCGGCGACGCCGTCGTTGAGCACCTTCATCGTGGTGCCCTTCTCGATCAGGATGTCGTCGCCCATCGCGGGCACGTGCAGGAAGCCGATGCCGTTCTTGCTGTCGTAGGAGGCGGGACCGTCACCGGCGTCGCCACCGGGTCCCTGGGCCCATTTGTCGCGCACCTTGTCGGCCTGCTTGCCCGCCTCGCGGTCGGCGAGCACGTTCGTCCACCACAGCGAGTAGACGACGAACAGGCCGAGCACCAGGCCCGCGGTGATGAGAAGCTCCCCGAGTGCGCTGACCAGCAGCGCGCCCGGTCCCATACGGCGGCGGGCCGGAGGCGATGGTGACGCGGACATGGCGGTGTGCTCTTCGGTGTCGTCGGCGGTCGCTGCCACGTTTCCTCTGCCCTTAACTGACGAGCGCATCCGGCTTGCCCTTGCTGCGCGGCCGTTCCTCGTCCATCTTGCCCCAGACGATCATGCGGTACTTGCTGGTGAACTCCGGCGTGCACGTGGTCAGCGTGATGTAGCGGCCCGGTCCGGTGAAGATCGACCCCTTCGGGACGGGCTCGAGGACGCTCACGTTGCTCGGCGGCGTCACCGGCAGGATCGACGCCATCTTGTAGACGAAGTACGTGTCCTGCGTCTCCACGACGATCGGGTCGCCCGGCTCCAGCCGGTTGATGTACCGGAACGGCTCCCCGTGCGTGTTGCGGTGCCCCGCGACCCCGAAGTTTCCCTCCTTGTCGTTCGGCATCGCCGTCTTCAGGGCCCCCTCCGCGTAGTGGCCCACCATGCCCCGGTCGAGGACCTTCTTGCTGTCGATGCCCTCGGCGATCGGCACCACCACGTCCAGCTTCGGGATGTGCAGCAGCGCGAAACCCTGACCCGGCTCGAACGCGCCCGGCTTGCGCTTGCCGTTGGCCCAGTCGCTCTGGAGGTCGCTGGCCTCCTGGCCGGCCTGTGCCTGCGCACGCACATTCGTCCACCACAACTGGTACGTCACGAACAGCAGCATCAGCACACCGCAGGTGATGAACACCTCGCCGATACCCCGGCTCGCGACGACGGCGGGGCTCGCCTTCCGCTCCCGGGCCCGCCGCCGCGCCTCCACGCGCGAGAGCGACGCCTGAGGCGCACTGTGACCCTGCCGGACGTCATGGCCCTCGGAAGGGCTGTTCGCGCCGCCACGGTGCCCCTGGCGCCTCTTGGCGGCCTTCCTGCGCGCCGCCCGGCCCTCGGAAGCCACCGGGGGCTCCGTGCGCGCCCCGCCCGCCCCGGCCGTCCCGTACACCGCGTCCGCCGCAGCACTGCCCGTCGTGTACCCCGTGCCGTCCGTACGCTGCGCGCGCCCCACGCGCTGCGGCGGCGGATCGGGGATCCGCAGCGCCATCGTCTCCTCGTCGACGGACGGCAGATACGCGTGCTCGTCGACGGACGGCAGATACGCGGTGCTGTCGTCGGCCCCGGCAGCACCGCTGCCGGCCGACCCCGCGCCGCCATAGGGATAGGCGCCCTGCTGGGTGGTGTCGTACCAGTCGCCGCCCCCGAGCGTGCCGGGCGCCCCGTACGGCTGCTGCTGCCCGTACGAGGTCCCCTGCTCGCCGCCGGTGCCGTACGAGAAGCCCTCCGTGAAGGACTCCCCGTGTCCGGCGCCGGACTCGCGCTCGGGGCGCAGCGCGGTCACGCCGGCGACCTGCCCACCACCGGAGCGAGCCCCGCCGATCTCGCCACCGCTCCCTCGTCCCCGCACTCCACCAGCCAGTTGGCCAGCATCCGGTGACCGTGCTCGGTAAGCACCGACTCGGGATGGAACTGCACACCCTCGACGCGCAGTTCACGGTGACGCAGACCCATCACGATGCCGTCCGGCGTCCGGGCCGTCACTTCCAGCTCCACCGGTACGGTGGCCGGCTCGGCGGCCAGCGAGTGGTAGCGCGTCGCCGTGAACGGCGACGGCAGGCCCGCGAAAACGCCCTTGCCCTCGTGCTCGACCGGCGAGGTCTTCCCGTGCAGCAACTCGGGGGCACGGCCCACGACACCGCCGTAGGCCACCTGCATGGACTGCATGCCGAGGCAGACACCGAAGACCGGCACCCCGGTCGACGCACAGTGCCGCACCATGTCCACACAGACCCCGGCCTGCTCGGGAGTCCCGGGCCCCGGGGACAGCAGCACCCCGTCGAACCCTCCCCCACCTGCATACGCCGTCGACACCTCGTCGTTGCGCAGGACCTCGCACTCGGCGCCCAGTTGGTACAGGTACTGCACCAGGTTGAAGACGAAGCTGTCGTAGTTGTCGACGACGAGAATGCGCGCGCTCACTGGCTGTCCACCGTCACATCATTGAAGGGCAGCAGCGGTTCCGCCCAGGGGAAGACGTACTGGAAGAGGACATAGACCACAGCGGTGGCCAGCACGAGCGAGATGAGCGCCCTCACCCATCCGTTACCCGGCAGATGCCGCCAGATCCAGCTGTACATGCCGTCCCTTCCGTCGCACCACGGCACCAGACCCACGCCGTACGTCACCAGACTAACGGCGCAACGCCTCCGGTTTCCCGGCCTCCACAGGCTGCGTGGAGTCCGGATGGGCCCAGCCGATCAGCCGGTGCCTGTGCCCCCATTCCGGTTCGCACGTCGTCAGCGTCAGGTAACGGCCCGGACGCGTGTACCCGGAAGTACGTGACACAGGGCCGATCACCTCGATGTCCGTGGGCACGGTTCTGTACGGACCCCGGCCGATCCGGTACGTGAACCAGGTTGTCCCGTCGGTCACAGCACCACCGCGTCACCCCGTCCTAGCCGGGGAAAGTCCTTGGACGGGTCGTCATGGGTGCGCCGGTGGGCCGGTGGGCCGGCGACGGAGAAGCTGCCCTCGCGGCCCAGCCGCGCGGCGTTCACGTAGTGGCCGAGGCCCTTCTTCAGGGTGCCGGCCTCCGTGCCCTCGAGCACGGTCTTGTTCCACCTTGTTCCACGTGAAACCAAGACGCGGGATGTACATGATCGCGAAGGGCTTTCCCGCGACGCACGGCTTCGACTCCGAGGGGCCGCCGGGGGAGATGCCGGGAGATGCGCCGGCACCGGAACTCGCGGTGGGCACGGGCGAGGACGCGGCGGCCGGCGTCGTGGACCTGACGGCCGGCAGAGCACTCTCCCTCGCCCACTGGTCCTCGAGGAGCGCGATCCGGTCGTCCATGACCTGACCGGCCTGACCCCGGCCCGGAAGAGGACATGGGCGACGAAGAGCACGATCAGGGTGCCGACGGTGACGCACAGCTCGCTGACGGTCCTGACGATCCCACGCACCGGCGACTCCCGGCCTCACCCCGGAGCCCGCCCCGGCCCGGAGTCTGCCCCGCGGCCTCTACTCCACGGGCTTCGCGTAGTGCAGGTCCACTGTGCCCGAGTAGCCGGGCAGAGTTATCGGCCCGTCGTCCTCGACCTTCCAGCCGAGCCCGTAGACATTGACGTACACCATGTAGTTCTGGATCGACGAGGAGGCCGCGAGCGCGTTCTTCAGCTTCTCCGGATCACCGACCGCCGTGATCTTGTACGGCGGCGAGTAGACGCGGCCCTGGAGAATCAGGGTGTTGCCCACGCAGCGCACCGCGCTGGTGGAGATCAGCCGCTGGTCCATGACCTTGATGCCCTCGGCACCGCCCTGCCACATCGCGTTCACCACGGCCTGGAGATCCTGCTGATGGATGACCAGATAGTCGGGTTCCGGCTCGGGATATCCGGGAAGCTTGGCGGTGGCGTCCGGTGGAGCGTCGTCGAGCGTGACCGTGACGGCCTCCCCCTGGAGCTCCTGCGTCCCCGCGCGGTGCTCCAGGCCGGCGAGTTCGTCGTCCTCCGCCGCACTCCTGCCGGCATCGCGCTCGGCGAGGGACTCGACGTCCCCGCGCAGAGCCGCGTTGGACTTCTCCAGCACACCGTTCTTCCGGCTGCGCTCATGAATGAGGTCGGACAGCTTCAGCAGCGAGTCGTCCGTGCGGATGTTGGTCCCCTTCGCCGTGTCGAAGCTGGTGAAGAAGAGCAGACCCGCGAGGGCGAAGACACCCGCGGTGAGGATCCGGAGGGGCCGGAAACCCCATCGGCGGACAGGACTGGATCCCGTCCCGGGAGAGTCGGCAGAATTGCTCAACGTACCCTTATCTCCTTCGGCGCCACGGAAGGACTACGCTAACGGACGCCCGGGGGAGCGCTCGGAGTCCCCTCCCAACCGCCCCGAGCCCGACCCAGTTCCCTGCGCGGCCACGCAGCGCATCGACAGGAGAGACCCTCGTGCCGAAGTCACGTATCCGCAAGAAGGCCGACTACACGCCGCCGGCGGCGAAGCAGACGACCGCCCTCAAGCTGACCAGCCGCTCCTGGGTCGCGCCGGTGATGCTGGCTCTGTTCCTGATCGGCCTGGCCTGGATCGTCGTGTTCTACGTCACCGACGGCAAGCTGCCCATCGACGCTCTGGGTAACTGGAACATCGTGGTGGGCTTCGGCTTCATCGCTGCCGGATTCGGCGTCTCGACGCAGTGGAAGTAGCGCCCGGCAGCGCTCACCACCAGCTGGACCAAGCCCTGCCCGGAGCTGCCCGACGGCTCCGGGCAGGGCTGTCCTCAGCTCCGGGCAGGGCCGTCCACCGAGTTATCCACAGGCGTTTCCACAGCGTGGGGAAAAGAAACGACGATCTGTGGATAACCCGCCGGACGTTGACGCCTGTGTAACAGAAGTACCGGTAACCGAATACCCGTTCGCACGCCTCTGACCTGGGAAAACACCGGCCAGTGACATCGGGCACAGATGTTCCCGCACGGTGTGCACAAGATCCGCCACATGCTGTGGACAACGTGCCCTCAGACGAGCTGAACCGTCCTCACCAGGGTTATCAACACGACCACGGCAAGAACCAGCGCACAGGTTCCGTACTGGATCAGCGCTCGCCGCTCACGCGGCGCATGGACCATGGCGTATCCGATCACGACACCGGCGACAAGTCCTCCGATATGGGCCTGCCATGCGATGTTGCTCCAGCCGAAGGTGAAGATCAAGTTGATCACCAGCAGGGCGATGATCGGCCGCATGTCGTAGTTGAGCCGCCGTACCAGGACCGCGGTCGCGCCGAACAGCCCGAAGATGGCGCCCGAGGCACCGAGCGAGGCCGTGGACCCCGAGGCCAGCAGATAGGTCAGCGCGCTGCCCGCCAGGCCTGAAATCAGATAGAGCGCGAGATAGCGGGCCCGGCCGAGGGCCTGCTCGAGCGGGCCGCCGAGCCACCACAGAGCGAGCATGTTGAAGGCGATGTGCCAGATCTCCTCGTGCGTGAACATCGAGGTGACCAGGCGGTACCACTCGCCCTCGGCGACACCCTCGGTGGGATTGAACGGCACCGGGGGCCAGACCCCGATCAGCACGAGATGGTCCAACAGTGACGACCAGACATGCACCGCGATGAACACCGCGGCATTGATCCCGAGAAGGATCTTGGTGACCAGCCGGGGGTCCGCGGCGACGGTGCCGCCCGCGATCGTGCGGGGCATGGAGGCCGTGGGCGCATGGCCGGTTGCCGAGCCTCCGCGGACGCATTCGGGGCACTGGAACCCGACCGAGGCGCTGATCATGCACTCGGGGCAGATCGGACGCTCGCAGCGGGTACAGCGAATGCCGGTCTCACGGTCCGGGTGGCGATAGCAGACGAGGACGCCGTGGGCGTCCTGCGGGCTGCCGGCAGCCTGGTCGTCCATGGGTTCCCCTAGGTCGTGTGGAAAAGCCCCGCCCCGCCCATCCTTACGGATGAGCGGGGCGTTTGGTTCCCTCTGGGGGCTTGCGCACTCCTCGGGGACAGGGCAGTCCTCAGCCCTCGCGGATCTCGACCGACTCGATGACGACGTCATTGAGCGGACGGTCGGTGCGCGGGTTGGTCTGCGTGGCCGCGATGGTGTCGATGACCTTCTGGCTCGCGGCGTCGGTGACCTCGCCGAAAATGGTGTGCTTGCGGCTCAGCCACGCCGTCGGAGAGACGGTGATGAAGAACTGCGAGCCGTTGGTGCCCGGACCCGCGTTGGCCATCGCCAGCAGGTAGGGCTTGTCGAAGCGCAGGTCCGGGTGGAACTCGTCCTCGAACTGGTAGCCGGGACCGCCGGTGCCGTTGCCCAGCGGGTCTCCGCCCTGAATCATGAAGCCACTGATCACCCGGTGGAAGACCGTGCCGTCGTAGAGCTTGGCTGTGGACTTCGCCCCGGTCTCCGGGTGCGTCCACTCCCGCTCGCCCTTGGCGAGCTCGACGAAGTTCTTGACGGTGATCGGCGCCTGGTTCGCGAAGAGCCGGACCTTGATGTCGCCGTTGTTGGTCTTCAGGGTGGCGTAGAGCTGGTCAGCCACGGTGTGCCTTCCGTTGTCTTTCGTAACTCCCTGATCCTCGCACGGACGGGGCGCACAGTCGCCCGTCGCCCGCTCACAGGGGGCAACAGGACCGAACAGCTTGCGGAAACCGGGTGAGTGCCGCCGCGACGGGGGCACTCGGCAACGATCCGTGGCATTGTCGACGAACCAGCTCCCGTTCCCCCGCATTCATCCGCTATTGCACTCGATCAATGCCATCGGCACCCATATGCCCGCCCACACATGCCCGGCGTCGTCGCGGGATGCATGATCCGTAAAAGGGTGGACAGTCGAAAAACGTACGCCACCGAGGAGGAGGAACCGTGACCCGCATCGAAAGCGTGCGCGCCGCGACTGATTCGGCAAAGGACAGCGTGCTGCACGCCGCGGACGTGGTGGCGCCCTACGCCGACACAGCCAAGGTGAAGGCCGCGCACTACGCGCAGGAAGCACGCGTACGGCTGGCGCCCAAGGTGACACAGGCCGCAGGGCATGCCCTGGTCCAGTACGGCACCCATGTCCAGCCATACCTGGAGCAGGCCCGCACCCATGTGCCGCCGAAGGTCGATCTGGCCGCCCATGAGGCCGCCATCCGCACCCGCAAGACCGCCCAGCAGGCGGCGGACTACTCCCGGCCGAGGATCGAACAGGCCAGGGCCGCCGCCGGCCCGGCGAAGGACGAAGCGGCGGCGCGCAGTGCGGCGGTGCTGGCCGCCCTGCGTGGCCAGGTCTCGGCCCAGCAGATCCAGAAGCTGGTCCGCAAGCAGCAACGGCGCGCGAAGGCCGGTCGTGCCGCGAAGGTGATCGTCGTCCTGGGTGCCGTTGCCGGCGGCGCCTTCGCCGCCTGGAAGTGGTGGGACAAGCAGGCCAACCCGGACTGGCTGGTGGAGCCGCCGCCCGCGACCGATGTCCGGGACTCCGGCACGCTGACGTCGGTGGACGGCAGCCGCGGGGCCACGCTCGACCCCGAGGTCCGGGCGGAGGAGGCCGAGGAGGCCGCCAAGCGCGACGAACAGCCATAGGCCTGTCCGCGCGGCGGCACACCCGCCTGCGCTGTCAACAGCCCGGTGGGGCAGGAGAGTTCAGCGCCTCCTGCCCCACCGGGCTGTTTCACGTGAAACAGGCCCCGGGGAGCGGCGAACGGGAGCCGGGCGGCGGAAAGCCGGGAGTCCTGGAAGCCTGGGCTACGGCGGGGGGCCGGGGCCGAAAGCCGGGAAACGAAGTCGGAAGCGGGGAAAAGAAGCCGACGCAAAAACCCCTCCCACCTGCGTTTTCGCAGGTGGGAGGGGTTTTTTGTGGAGCCTAGGGGAGTCGAACCCCTGACATCTGCCATGCAAAGACAGCGCTCTACCAACTGAGCTAAGGCCCCGTGGACAAAGCGTCCACCAGGAAGAAGAAACATCCGGGCGGGCGCCAGAACCAGAGTACCGGGTCACCGGGGGGGTTCCGCAAAAAGGATTGGGGGTCCCCGTGACCGACCACTCTCCGTAAGATGCTTGGCGTGGTTCGCTACAGCGAAGCACGGTTCTTGGGGAAGCGATGGGGAGACGCAATGGACGCCGCACAGCAGGAAGCCACCGCAAGAGCGCGGGAACTGCAGCGGAACTGGTACGGGGAGCCACTGGGGGCGCTCTTCCGTAAGCTCATAGACGATCTCGGCCTCAACCAGGCTCGTCTCGCGGGGGTACTGGGACTGTCCGCTCCGATGCTGTCGCAGCTGATGAGCGGCCAGCGGGCGAAGATCGGCAACCCCGCCGTGGTCCAGCGGGTACAGCTGCTGCAGGACCTGGCGGGACAGGTCGCGGACGGAAGCGTCAGCGCGGCCGAGGCGACCGAGCGCATGGAGGAGATCAAAAAGTCGCAGGGCGGCTCGGTACTCAGCAACACCACGCAGACGACGAGCGGTTCGGGGGCGCCCACGGTCAAGCGGGTGGTGCGTGAGATCCAGTCGCTGCTGCGCTCGGTGGCGGCAGCCGGTGACATCATCGACGCCGCCGACACTCTCGCCCCGACCCACCCCGAACTGGCAGAGTTCCTCCGGGTCTACGGCGCCGGCCGCACCTCCGACGCGGTCACGCACTACCAGTCCCACCAGAACTGAGGCCCCGGCGGCCGGAGGGGGCCGGCAGCCGGAAACGCGGGAGGGACAGCCGGGGGGAGTCGAACCGTTCGTCACGGGGGAAGCAGTCGAGGGGAAGCAGTCGGCGGGAGGCAGAACGTGAGCCAGAAGGGGTAGGGCAGGGCCAGGCACGGCACCGCTGGGGGAGGAGCGACGCACAGCCATGGGTGAGGTCTTTGCCGGCCGGTACGAACTGGCCGACCCGATCGGGCGCGGAGGTGTCGGTGCCGTCTGGCGTGCCTGGGACCACCGTCGCCGCCGCTACGCGGCCGCCAAGGTCCTGCTGCAGAGCGACGCCCACTCCCTGCTCCGTTTCGTGCGCGAGCAGGCCCTGCGGATCGACCACCCCCATGTGCTCGCCCCGACCAGCTGGGCCGCCGACGACGACAAGGTTCTGTTCACCATGGACCTGGTCGCCGGCGGTTCACTGGTCCACCTCATCGGCGACTACGGTCCCCTGCCGCCGGTGTTCGTCAGCACCCTGCTCGACCAGCTCCTGGCGGGGCTCACCGCGGTGCACACGGAAGGCGTCGTCCACCGCGACATCAAGCCCGCCAACATCCTCCTGGAGGCCACCGGCACGGGCACGCCGCGGCTGCGGCTGTCCGACTTCGGCATCGCCATGCGGCTCGGAGAGCCCCGCCTGACCGAGACCGACCTGGTGGTGGGCACGCCCGGCTATCTCGCGCCGGAGCAGATGATGGGCTCCGAACCGGATTTCCCCGCAGACCTGTTCGCCGTGGGCCTGGTCGCGCTGTATCTGCTGGAGGGCGCCAAACCGGATGCCAAGGCCCTCATCCAGTACTTCGACGAACACGGGACGCCCGGGGCTCCCCAGGGCGTCCCCGAACCGCTGTGGCAGGTCGTGGCCACACTGCTGCAGCCGGACCCGCAGGCGCGGTTCCGTACGGCCACGGGGGCGCGCAAGGCCTTGGCGGCGGCCAGGGATCTGCTCCCGGAACCCGGGCCCGACGACGAAGTGATCGAGATCTTCGACCAACTCGGCCCGCTTCCCACGGGCTTCGGCTCCGACGGCCCACTGAAGGCGGCCTCGGGCGTGCGCTCGGAACGGGGCCAGGGCAGGGGCCGCCCCGGAGCGGAGGGTCGATATCCGGAGCACGGGGAGACGGGCCGCCCGGGGAACGCCCGACCGAGGGACCTCGGACCGGCGGCGGGCGCCGGAACACCAGGTGCCGGAACGGCGAGCCCGGTGTTCCAGCCCTTCGGCGGAGGCCACAGCACTCCGGCGTCACCCGGTTCATCCTCCATAGGCAGCGGTACCAGTTCCACCGACCCGCGCCAGGGCACCACCCCGGCACCACATTCCGCCCCCCACACCACCTGGCCACCCGCCTCGGGCACCGGCCCTCCTCCGGTACCGTCCGTCCCCCCACAGCCGCCCTCCATGTCGGACACCGGCAGCTTCCACCTTCCACCGCCCCAGGCCACGGTCACCCCCTCCCTCTCGCCCTCGCCCGTTCCGCCGCGTCATGCGCCCACGCCGGCGGCGCAGCCACAGGCGCCGTTACCGGCACCGCCTCGGGTACCGGGTCCGCCCCAGCCGCCGTACAACGCGCAGCCGCAGGTCGTCCACTCCGGCTCCGTGTCCCCCGTATCCCCTCACGACCCCACTCACCCGCTGCGCTCCCCCCTGCCCCGGCCGTCCACGCATCCCCGTCCCGCGTCGCACCGCGCCGATCCCTCCACCGCCGAATACACCGCCGGGGTCCCTGATGCACCGTCCCAGGGCAGGGCAGGGCCACGGCACGGAGCGGGCAGCCGACGTCGTCGCCGTCCCGGCCCTCCCGCGCGGGTGGCCGTCCCTCTCCTGCTCCTGGCCCTGGCCTGCTACTCCGTGGGGTTCTGGGCGCTCACCCGAATCTGAAACCCCTGCCGCTCCACGGACCGCCGTCCCGGGAACTGCCTTCCTAGCCCGGGGAGACAGTTCTCCGCCGAGCCACCGCGGTCCACACCCCGAGGCCCACCAGCAGTGCGCTGCCGGTGCCGATACCGCCCACCGCGAGCGCCGTCATCATGGTGTCGTCGTTCGCCGGCCGATCCGCCTGCGGCCCGTCCACCGCTGCCTCGTGGTCCTGCTCACCGGCCGCGAAGACGTCCGACGGCACGGGCTCCCCCGCGTATCCGGGCCCGTCCTGTGCCGTCCCGCTCACGCGCACCCGCAGTGTCAGCGGGACGGGCCCGTCGCCGAAGTCGTCCGCGACCTTCTCCGCGAGGTGCGCGACGAGGTAGTACGAGCCGGCGAAACGCATCGCCGCGACCTGGCTGTTGGGTGCGTGGCGATTGGCGTACGCGACGTGGGGCAGCGGGGAGAGGCTGCCCGACTTCTGCCTGCCGTCGTAGCCGATGCCCACGTCCGCGACATGTCCGCGTACGGGGTTGTAGAGGTCCAGGTCCAGTGCGGCGGGGACGAAACCGGTACTGCCCGAGCTCGAACTGCCCAGTTCGGCAGTGGCGTTGAACTGCCGGCCCCAGCCGACCGGGACCTTGTAGAAGAGCGTCCGGCCGGGTCGGATGTCGTCCCGCCAGACTCCCTCACCAAGAGGGGTGGCCTCGGTGAAACCGGCGCCGCCGGCACGCCGTCGGGCCTCCCCGGCGACGGGTTCGGGCGAGGCGGAGTTCCACGCGTCCGGCGCGGTCGTCGCTCCGGCCTGCGCCGGCCGCGGTTCCGACACGGTGGTGAGCTCCAGCTCCCAGGCGTCGGGGGAGGCGCCCTTCCCGTCCGGATCCGCGCGTTCGACGGCCACGTAGTACGTACCGGCGTCCTTGCAGAGGGACCGTCGGGGAGAGATCTCGCGCGCGGCCCACGCGGCGACCGGGTGCGGGCTGGCGGCGGCGCCGAAGGTCGCCGTGTCCACGTCGCAGGAGCGTCCGTCACCGTCCTGTACGGACACCTTGACGCCGTCGATGACAGCGGCGCTGCCGCCGCCCGGCGGGACGGCGGTGGCGGAGGCATAGACGTTCGAGGTGTCGTCGAGTTCCAGGCGGTAGTGGACCGGGCCGCTCGCCGGGAGGGTGCTCCGATAGGTACGGCCGGTCTCCAGCTGCACGGCGTCCGCGGTGCTCAGGGCTCCTTCGACCCGCGGCGCGCCCTCCTCGAAGGCGTAGCCAGGGGCCTCTGCGGCGACCGCCTCCTGCCCCGTGGACAGGCCCGGCAGGCCCGGCAGGCCCGTCAGCAGCACCGCGGCGAGCGTCACCACTCCCGCGCGTCCGGCCACCGGGATCCGGCCGCCCCTCGCCGCCCGTGCACGCCGTACCCACGCAGTACACCGCCGTGCCCTCACGCGCCACTCCTCGTCGTCGCCGGACGTCGCACCGTGACCATCCTGCCCCGCGGACAAGGCCCGTCGGCAAGGCCCCCACACCCACACAAAACCCCGGCCGCGAGTGCGGCCGGGGTCTGTTCAGCGTCGTATGTCGGTACTCACGAACCCGTGGGCACGGAGTCAGTCGCCTCCGTCCACAGATCCTGCTCGGCGCGATCCGCCTGGATCTGGCGGTACACGAGGAGTCCGCCGATGGCGGCCAGTGCGACCAGGAGAAGCTTCTTCACCGCGCGACCTCGTCTTTCTTGACGTAGGGGACCTCTGGCGCCCGACTATACACACCGGCCGAGACCGATCGGTGACCTGCGTCGGCCCGTCAACTCCCCTCCTGAACTGCGCAGTAGAAGCAGGAAACAGTGGCCGGGCCGGAGGGTGATCACCCCCACACGGTCGGTGATTTCAGCCACCTCCCTCCATGAACTTCCGCTTTTCGCCCCTCTTGCGCCCATCCGAGTGGTGTTCATCTGAACATCGACGCGCCACGTACGCAGGTCCACCACTTCGCGGCCCGCATACACATCATGAGGAAAGTACGCAAATCGCCCGACCCGAAAGTGAGGGGCCATGGCCCGGAACAAGGTCATGAAGCTGTGGACCGCCATCATCACCGCCTTCCTCGCGCTGTGCACGGCGCTCGGATTCATCACCACGACCGCCTCCGCGGCCGTACCCCGGACCGAGACGACGCGCAACAGCGAGCGCGCCCCGGACGTGACGGCGCCGGCGACGTCCGTCCGGCCCTGGTCCCATGCGAGGGCCCTGCCCCCCACGATGAAACAGCGCATCCGCGCGGAGGCCCACGGCGCATCCCCCGGCTGCCGCCACCGCTCGCTCGCGAACCCGGCCCCGGCCCCTGATCCGGCCACCTCCACGCCCTGCTCCGACGACGACACCCCGCCCCCGACGGAACCCCTCAGAGGCAGCGTCCCGCTCCAGCGCTGAGGCCCGGAGCCCCACACCCGCAGCACCCCTTCCGTGCCGTTCCGGCTCCCCGAAGTCCCGGCGAACTCGCGTACAGCCCCAACGGCACGCGAAAACAGCCCGGCAGCTCGAACACGAGCTGCCGGGCTTCCCCATGCGCCCACCTCCACGTCCCCACCCACCGGCTCATCAGGGTCCAAGGGGCACGTGCACACCCCGGGCCCCTGCCACAGCGGCGAAGGGAGCGAAGGAAGGGCGTCCAGGCCACGCCCCACGACGGGACGGGACGCGGCGGGACGGGACGACAGAACGATGGAAACGAGTCCAGGCGGAACAGGGCCACCACAACCACATCGGCCACCCCACGCCGCCCGGTGCAGGCCGCAGACGCCTCGCCCCACCCCACCCCCGAGTGAGCTCCGCCGGCCACACCGCACACCAGACACGGCACACCACACACCGCACCGCGCGCGGAAGCCCTCGGAGACACCGAAAACCCCCGGCCGTATCGACCGGGGGTCTCGCAGTGATGTGGGGCTAACAGGATTTGAACCTGTGGCCTCATCCTTATCAGGGATGCGCTCTAACCAACTGAGCTATAGCCCCGCCGCGCTCTGCGGTACATGTCCCGCGCGCTGACTCCTGAAGATTAGCGCACGACCGGGGCAGTCCCAAAATCGGTTGTCGGAGGGCGGTAGGAGCAGGCCGGGAAAGCGCTGGGCGCCACTCACTCGTCCTCGGCCAGCGTCAGCTCGACGCCCCCCACGAAGCCCGCGGAGAGGTTGTAGATGAACGCGCCGAGGGTCGCCAGGGCTGTCGCCAGGACGACGTCGACGACCGCGATGATCGTCGTGAACAGCAGCACGTTGGGCAGCGACAGGAACGACTGGAGGTCGAATCCGTTCGACTCGTTGGAGCCGGTCGCCTCGGAGATCGTGCCACCGACGGTGGAGAAGACACCCATCGCGTCCATGACCATCCACAGCACCGCCGACGCGACGATCGTGCAGATGCCCAGGGCGATGGAGAGCAGGAAGCTGACCTTCATCACCGACCAGGGGTCGGCCTTGGCCACTCGCAGGCGCGCCTTGCGCACGCGCGGTATGGTGCGCGCCCCGGTGCGCGGGCGGCGTACCGCGCCGGCCTGGCCACCTGCTGTACCGTCCTGCGCGGTGTAGGCCTGCGGCGGGTGGTACGGCCCCGCCTGCTGTTGCGGCTGCCGTTCCCCCGGCAGCGGTGAGGCCGTGTGAGCAGCGGCGCCCTGTCCGGGCGTGCTCTGCTGCTGGCCTCGGGTGTCCGTCACAGTTCCCCCCTGGGATCCATGTCTGTCGGACGAAGGCGAGTCCTTGCCGGGCGACTTGATCGCTTTCAGGTTGGTCGTGTGCGGATCTGTCGCCCGCGCGGCAGAGCCACGGCCACCGCCGTCCGTGCCCGTACTGGTACCGGTCGGTTCGGCGCCCGTGGCTCCGCTCACGCTGACTCACTCCTCGTGCTACTCGGACGAGGGCGCCTCACCCTCGTCCGTGCCGGTGGTCACGGCACCTTCATCGGTCTCGTCCACGGCCACGTCGCCGTCGACTTCTTCCGCTTCGCGTCCCGCCTCGGCGTTACGGGCGATGCCGACCACGGCATCGCGCTTGCCCAGATTGATCAGTTGGACGCCCATGGTGTCACGGCCCGTCTCCCTGACCCCGCTGACTCGCGTACGAATCACACCGCCCGACAGCGTGATGGCGAGGATTTCGTCGGTCTCCTCGACCACCAGCGCGCCGACGAGGGTTCCACGATCCTCGACGATCTTGGCGGCCTTGATACCTAGGCCGCCGCGACCCTGGACGCGGTACTCGTCGACAGCGGTCCGCTTCGCGTAACCGCCGTCTGTAGCAGTGAACACGAACGTACCGGGTCGAACAACATTCATCGAGAGCAGTTCGTCCCCTTCGCGGAAACTCATGCCCTTTACGCCTGAAGTCGCACGGCCCATGGGCCGCAAAGTCTCGTCCGTCGCGGTGAATCTGATCGACTGCGCCTTCTTGCTGATCAGTAGTAGATCATCTTCTGGCGAGACAAGTTCGGCCCCGATCAGTTCGTCGTCGACACCATCCTCCTGCTCCCGCAGGTTGATCGCGATCACACCGCCCGCACGCGGCGAATCGTAATCCTTCAGCGACGTCTTCTTCACCAGGCCGGCCTTGGTGGCAAGAACCAGGTAGGGCGCCGCCTCGTAGTCGCGGATCGCGAGGATCTGGGCGATCGCCTCGTCCGGCTGGAAGGCCAGCAGGTTCGCCACGTGCTGTCCACGCGCGTCCCGGCCGGCGTCGGGCAGCTCGTACGCCTTCACCCGGTAGACCCGGCCCTTGTTGGTGAAGAACAGCAGCCAGTGGTGCGTGGTGGACACGAAGAAGTGGTTGACGATGTCGTCTTCCTTGAGCTTCGCGCCCCGTACACCCTTGCCGCCACGCTTCTGGGCCCGGTAGTCGTCGGCCTTGGTGCGCTTGATGTAGCCACCGCGCGTGACCGTGACGACGATGTCCTCCTCGGCGATCAGGTCCTCGATGGACATGTCGCCCTCATAGGGGATCAGCTTCGTCTTGCGGTCGTCCCCGTACTTCTCGACGAGCGCGGTCAGTTCCGCGCTGACGATCCCGCGCTGGCGGACCGGGGAGGCGAGGATCTCGTTGTACTCGTTGATCTTCGTCTGAAGTTCGTCGTGCTCCTGGACGATCTTCTGGCGTTCCAGCGCCGCCAGCCGGCGGAGCTGCATCTCCAGGATCGCGTTGGCCTGGATCTCGTCGATCTCCAGGAGGCCCATCAGGCCCCCGCGCGCGATCTCGACGGTGTCGCTGCGCCGGATCAGCGCGATGACCTCGTCGATGGCGTCCAGTGCCTTCAGCAGACCACGCAGGATGTGCGCGCGCTCCTCGGCCTTGCGCAGCCTGAAGCGCGTACGGCGGACGATGACCTCGATCTGGTGGTTCACCCAGTGGCGGATGAACGCGTCCAGGGAGAGCGTGCGCGGCACGCCGTCGACCAGCGCCAGCATGTTGGCGCCGAAGTTGGTCTGCAGGTCGGTGTGCTTGTAGAGGTTGTTCAGGACGACCTTGGCGACCGCGTCCCGCTTGAGCACGATGACCAGGCGCTGGCCGGTGCGGGACGACGTCTCGTCACGGACGTCCGCGATACCGCCGACCTTGCCGTCCTTCACCAGGTCGGCGATCTTCTGCGCGAGGTTGTCGGGGTTGGTCTGGTACGGCAGCTCGGTGACCACCAGGCACTGCCGGTTCTGGATCTCCTCGACCTCGACCACCGCGCGCATCGTGATCGAGCCGCGGCCCGTCCGATACGCCTCCTCGATGCCACTGCGGCCCACCACCAGGGCGCCGGTCGGGAAGTCGGGGGCCTTGATGCGCTCGATGAGCGCGTCGAGCAGCTCCTCGTTCGACGCCTCGTGGTGCTCCAGGTACCACTGGGCGCCGGCCGCGACCTCGCGCAGGTTGTGCGGCGGGATGTTGGTCGCCATGCCGACCGCGATACCGGCCGATCCGTTGATCAGCAGGTTCGGGAAGCGGGCCGGCAGGACGGTCGGCTCCTGGGAGCGGCCGTCGTAGTTGTCCTTGAAGTCGACGGTCTCCTCGTCGATGTCGCGGACCATCTCCATCGACAGCGGCGCCATCTTGCACTCGGTGTACCGCATGGCCGCCGCGGGGTCGTTGCCCGGGGAACCGAAGTTGCCGTTGGAGTCCACCAGCGGCATCCGCATCGACCACGGCTGCGCAAGGCGGACCAACGCGTCGTAGATCGAGGAGTCGCCGTGCGGGTGGTAGTTGCCCATGACGTCGCCGACCACACGCGCGCACTTGTAGAAGCCGCGCTCGGGCCGGTAGCCGCCGTCGTACATGGCGTACAGCACGCGGCGGTGGACGGGCTTGAGCCCGTCACGGACGTCCGGCAGCGCACGCGAGACGATGACGGACATCGCGTAGTCGAGGTACGAACGCTGCATCTCCGTCTCGAGCCCGACGGGCTCGACACGCATGACGATGCCGTTCTCTTCGGACATGACGGGAGTGTTCTCGTCGGTCATTGCTGGTGAAGATCCTTCCTGGTGCGGTCAGCTGAGACCGACTCAGATGTCGAGGAAGCGGACATCCTTGGCATTGCGCTGGATGAACTGGCGGCGCGCCTCCACGTCCTCGCCCATGAGGACGGAGAACAGGTCGTCGGCCTGCGCGGCGTCGTCCAGGGTGACCTGGCCGAGGACACGGTGCTCCTGGTCCATCGTGGTGATGCGCAGTTCCTCGGCGTTCATCTCGCCGAGGCCCTTGAAGCGCTGGACGGAGTCCTCACGGATGCGCTTGCCGGCCTGACGGCCCAGCTCGATCAGCGCGTCGCGCTCGCGGTCGGAGTACGCGTACTCGAAGTCCTCCCGGCCCCACTTGATCTTGTAGAGCGGGGGACGGGAGAGGAACACGTGCCCAGCCTCGACCAGCGGCCGCATGAAGCGGAACAGGAACGTCAGCAGCAGGGTGTTGATGTGCTGGCCGTCGACGTCGGCGTCCGCCATCAAGATGATCTTGTGATAGCGGAGCTTCTCGATGTCGAAGTCCTCGTGCACACCGGTGCCGAACGCGGAGATCATCGCCTGGATCTCCTGGTTCTGCAGGATCCGGTCGATGCGCGCCTTCTCGACGTTGAGGATCTTGCCCCGGATCGGGAGGATCGCCTGGTACTGCGGGTTCCGGCCGGACTTGGCCGAGCCGCCGGCGGAGTCACCCTCGACGATGAAGATCTCGCACTTGGTGGGGTCGTTCGACTGGCAGTCCGAGAGCTTGCCCGGCAGGGACGCCGACTCCAGCAGACCCTTGCGGCGGGTCAGATCGCGGGCCTTGCGGGCCGCCACACGCGCGGTGGCCGCCGCCATGCCCTTGCGGATGATGTCCGCGGCTTCGTTGGGGTTGCGGTCCAGCCAGTCGGCGAGGTGCTCGTAGATGACCTTCTGGACGAAGGTCTTCACCTCGGTGTTGCCGAGCTTGGTCTTGGTCTGGCCCTCGAACTGGGGCTCGCTCAGCTTGACCGAGATGATCGCCGTCAGACCCTCGCGGATGTCGTCGCCCGTGAGGTTGTCGTCCTTCTCCCGCAGCAGCTTCTTGTCACGCGCGTACTTGTTGATGAGCGAGGTCATCGCCGCGCGGAAGCCCTCTTCGTGCGTACCGCCCTCATGGGTGTGGATGATGTTGGCGAAGGAGTAGACGCCTTCGGTGTAGCCGCTGTTCCACTGCATGGCGACCTCGAGGGACAGGAGCTTCTCCTTGTCCTCGGCCTCGAGGTCGATCACAGTGGGGTGCACCACGTCGCCCTTGCGGGAGTTGAGGTACTTCACGAAGTCGACGATGCCGCCCTCGTAGTGGTACGAGACGGCCTTGACCTCGTGCTTCTCGTCCTCGCCCGCCTCGTCCGCCCCGGCGGTGGCCTTCGCCGACTCCCGCTCGTCGGCGAGGTTGATCCGCAGGCCCTTGTTGAGGAACGCCATCTCCTGGAAACGCCGCGACAGCGTCTCGAAGGAGTAATCGGTGGTCTCGAAGATGTCCGCGTCGGCCCAGAAGGTGACCGTGGTCCCGGTCTCGTCCGTGGCCTCCTGCTGGACCAGCGGGGCCGTGGGGACACCCATCTTGTAGTCCTGCGTCCAGCGGTGGCCGTCGCGCTTGATCTCGACGGAGATCCTGCTCGACAGGGCGTTCACCACGGAGACACCGACGCCGTGCAGGCCGCCGGAGACCGCGTATCCGCCGCCGCCGAACTTGCCGCCCGCGTGCAGCACGGTCAGCACGACCTCGACGGCCGGCTTGTTCTCCGAGGGGACGATCCCCACCGGGATGCCCCGGCCGTTGTCGACGACCCGGACACCGCCGTCGGCCAGGATCGTCACATCGATCGTGTCCGCGTGCCCGGCCAGCGCCTCGTCGACGGAGTTGTCGACGACCTCCTGCACCAAGTGGTGCAGCCCTCGTTCACCGGTCGAACCGATGTACATACCGGGTCGCTTGCGGACCGCGTCCAGACCCTCGAGGACGGTGATGGCACTGGCGTCGTACGAAGCGGTGATCTCGCCGTTGAGGGCGGCCGCCTCGTTCTTCTCGCCGGTGTCGGTGGACGGGATGTTCTCGTTGGGGTTGCCGGAATCGGCCACGAAGCGCCCTTTCTGGCACACCACGAGCCTGGCTCGGCGGCGGGTTGCCGGAGCGGCTGCGGCATGTTGCGTTGATAAGCCTTGATCAGCGTTGCTCAGCTTTTCCCGGGCGGTCCCCACGATCGGGGCGGGATTGCTTCCAGTCTACCGGTAGCTCGGACATCGATGGGGGTTTGCCGGTGCCTGAGTCCGCATGTGCCGCCCTCAACCGGTCTCGCCCGACTCCCGATATACGGATGGGGGCTCCAAGAGGCTCACGAGGGCACCTAGCGCTTCCGGCCGTCCACCCTTTGCTACTTACGAGTCAGGTGGTAATCCGGCACCCCGCCCAGGGGTACGCCGAAAGGGGTGCCGACGGACCGAACACACCCCCGGAAGCCCTCGGTGTGACGTCAGTCACCCTCTTGTGGAAGACCCGCTACAGGGCCCGCTACAGGGCCCGGAACATGGATCGGAAGGGCCTGGATCACCCGTACGTGTCGCCGGGGCCAGTACTTCCGGGAGCGCGCAGCGGGCCGTAACGGCGGACCGGGCCACCCGGTCCGTTGACCTTGATCAGCTTCACGGTGCCGTGGCCCAGGTCCTCGTTCAGCCGGGCGACCAGAGTCGGGGCGAGCAACCGCAGATTCGTCGCCCACGCGGTGGAGTCACAGCGCACGACCAGCACCCGCTCGTCCTCGTCGTAACGCTCCGGCTCACAGTGCTTGGCCACGTCCTCACCGACGATCTCGGGCCAGCGCCCCATCACACCGCCCACCGCGGCCGGGGCCTCCCAGCCGCGTTCGGTGAGCAACCGGTTGATCGCCGCGCCGAGCGCCATGGGATCGCGCCGGTCCCCGCGCGCGCCCGAGCGCAGGCCACCGCGCCGCGCCTGCTTCTTCTGCTGCGCCACGTCCCCCCGCGCGCGTGCGGCCTCCTTGGCCGCGCGCAACGCCACGCGCGCGAGGTCGACGCCCGAGGGCTCAGGGGTCGCCTTCCGCGGATCTCCAGGGTCTCCGGGAGTTCCGTCGGGCCTGCCCGGCTCGCTCATACCCGTTCCACCCTCCCCTCGGCCACCGCGAACCGCGTCCCCGACAGCGCATGGGGGACGTCGTCATCGACCGCCGCGGTCACCAGCACCTGCTCGCCGGGCGCGACCAGTTCGGCAAGGCGCTCACGACGGCGGGCGTCCAACTCGGCAAAGACGTCGTCGAGGACCAGCACCGGCTCATTGCCCTCGGCGCGCAGCAGGTCGTAGGAGGCCAGGCGCAGTGCCAGCGCGTAGGACCAGGACTCGCCGTGGGAGGCATAACCCTTGGCCGGCAGCCGGCCGAGATTGAGCAGCAGATCGTCGCGGTGCGGGCCGACCAGGGTGACGCCCCGCTCGACCTCCTGCTTGCGCGCCTCGGCGAGCGCGGCCGACAACTGCTCGAACAGGTCCTCACGCGTGTGCGCCTCACCGGGTGCGGACGGCTTGTACTCCAGGGCGACGGGGCCGCCGCCCGGCGCGAGCTGTTCGTACGCCTTGTCGGCGAGTGGCTGGATCGCGGCGATCAGGTCCAGTCGCTGGGCCAGCAGTTCGGCACCCACACGCGCGAGGTGCTGGTCCCAGACGTCGAGGGTGGACAGGTCCATGGTGCGTCCGCCGTGGCGGCGGGCCAGCGCGGCAGACTTCAGCAGCGTGTTGCGCTGCTTGAGAACACGGTCGTAGTCGGAGCGGACACCGGCCATGCGCGGGGAGCGGGCGGTGATCAACTCGTCCAGGAACCGGCGCCGCTCGCCGGGATCACCCTTGACCAGGGCAAGGTCCTCGGGCGCGAACAGGACAGTACGGACGATCCCCAGCACGTCCCGGGGCCTGACCTGCGAGGACCTGTTGATCCGGGCGCGGTTGGCGCGGCCCGGGTTCAGTTCCAGCTCGACGAGCTGCTGCCGCTCGCCCTGGCGGACCTGGGCCCGGACGATCGCGCGGTCGGCACCCATGCGGACCAGCGGAGTGTCGGAGGAGACACGGTGACTGCCGAGAGTGGCGAGATAACCGACCGCCTCGACAAGATTCGTCTTGCCCTGCCCATTGGGGCCGACGAAGGCCGTGACCCCCGGGTCGAGAGGGACCTCGACCCGGGGGTAGGACCGGAAATCGGCCAGCGACAGATGCGTGACGTGCATGGTCGTTCGCCGACCTCCCCTGGCGTTGTGGACCGTCGTGCGGCCCGATGGACTGCAGCCCCGGAACTGCCCCGACTGCTCAGGCGGTGGCCGCTCCAGCTGCTTCGTGGAGTACTTCTCCGTGGATTACTTCTTCTCGACCGCGTGGCCGCCGAACTGGTTGCGCAGCGCCGCGACCATCTTCATCTGCGGCGAGTCCTCCTGACGGGAGGAGAACCGCGCGAACAACGACGCGGTGATCGCCGGCAGCGGGACCGCGTTGTCGATCGCGGCCTCCACGGTCCAGCGTCCCTCACCAGAGTCCTGCGCGTACCCCCGCAGGCCCTCCAGATGCTCGTCCTCGTGCAGCGCGTTCACCGCGAGGTCGAGCAGCCAGGAGCGGATGACCGTGCCCTCCTGCCAGGAACGGAAGACCTCCCGGACATCGGTCACCGAGTCGACCTTCTCCAGGAGCTCCCAGCCCTCGGCATAGGCCTGCATCATCGCGTACTCGATGCCGTTGTGAACCATCTTGGCGAAGTGGCCGGCACCGGCCTTGCCGGCGTGCACCGAGCCGAAGTCGCCCTCCGGCTTCAGGGCGTCGAAGACCGGCTGCACCTTGGCGACGTGCTCCTTGTCACCGCCGTACATCAGCGCGTAGCCGTTCTCCAGGCCCCAGACGCCGCCGGAGACCCCACAGTCGACGAAGCCTATGCCCTTGGCCGCCAGCTCCTCGGCGTGCTTCTCGTCGTCCGTCCAGCGGGAGTTGCCGCCGTCCACCACGACGTCGCCGGGCTGCAGCAGCACAGCGAGTTCGTCGATGGTCGACTGGGTGGCCTCGCCCGCCGGGACCATCACCCAGACCACGCGCGGGCCCTTGAGCTTGCCCACAAGCTCTTCCAGGCTGTGGACATCGGCGAGGTCCGGATTGCGGTCATATCCGAGAACGGTGTGGCCCGCGCGGCGAATCCGCTCGCGCATGTTGCCGCCCATCTTGCCGAGGCCGACGAGACCGAGCTCCATCAGTTGTGTTCCTTAGGTTGCGACGTGGCGTGGCGGCACGAGCGTGCCGCGGCACTTACGTACCGACCCGACCCTAAACCCGGGCGCTCACGCACATCTGTGGGCATACGCGCTCATGCGCACGCCCCCACCTGCGGTTTCACCGACACCGGCCGACCAGCCGTCTTCCGCCGCTTCCGGGTCCGGCACCAGCCGGCAGACCCACGGCCCGGCGCCCGGACCCGGAAGGACTGTGCACGCCTGTGGACCGGTGCGGGCGGCCGTGGAGAGGCGGGGCGAGGTCGGGCAGGGCGAGGTCAGCCGCTGAGCCGCACCGGCATGATCAGATACTTGTAGGCGTCGTCCGCCTCTGCGTCCACCGCGGGCCTGCCGCTGAGCAGCGCGGGCTTGGTGGACGTGGTGAACGACAGCTGGGCCACCGGAGAGTCGATGGCGCTCAGGCCGTCCAGCAGGAACGTGGGGTTGAAGGCGATCGAGATGTCGTCTCCCTCCAACTGGGCGTCGACCCTTTCCACAGCCTGTGCGTCGTCACTGGAACCGGCCTCCAGGATGAGCACACCCTGCTCGAAGCTCAGCCGCACCGGGGTGTTGCGCTCGGCGACCAGAGCCACACGCTTGACGGCCTCCACGAAGGGGGCGGTCTCGATGACGGCGACGCTGTTGAACTCGGTCGGGAACAGCGTGCGGTACTTCGGAAGGTCACCTTCCAGCAGCCGCGTGGTGGTGCGTCGGCCCGCGCCTTCGAAGCCGATCAAGCCCTCACCCGCACCCGAGCCGGACAGCGCCAGGATCACCTGGTCGCCGCTGGTCAGCGCCTTGGCGGTGTCCAGGAGCGTCTTGGCGGGCACCAGGGCGACCGCCGAGGCCTCCGGGTTCTCCGGCTTCCACAGGAACTCGCGGACCGCGAAACGGTAGCGGTCGGTGGAGGCCAGCGTCACCGTGTCGCCCTCGATCTCGATGCGGACACCGGTCAGGACGGGCAGGGTGTCGTCACGGCCCGCCGCGATGGCGACCTGCTGCACGGCGGACGCGAAGACCTCACCGGGCACCGTGCCCGTCGCGTTCGGCATCTGCGGCAGGGCCGGATACTCCTCCACCGGCAGGGTGTGGAGCGTGAACCGTGAGGAGCCACAGACCACCGTCGCCCGTACACCGTCTGTGGAAATCTCCACCGGCCGGTTGGGGAGAGCGCGGCAGATGTCGGCGAGCAGCCGGCCCGAGACGAGCACCGTGCCCTCCTCCTCGACCTCCGTCTCCACCGAGACCCGCGCGGAGACCTCGTAGTCGAAGCTGGACAGGCTCAGCTGTCCCGACTCGGCCTTCAGCAGCAGGCCTGCGAGGACCGGCGCCGGCGGACGGGCCGGGAGGCTGCGTGCCGCCCAGGCCACTGCCTCCGCGAGTACGTCGCGTTCCACCCGGATCTTCACCGTAAGCCGCCTCCTGCTATTGCCGGCGTTCTCGCGCCCTGCTTCGCCTTCGTCATCTGACTCGGTGTGCTCGGCCTCTGGGAGGCGCAAGGACACCGGGAACAGTCTGACGCACCGCACTGACAGTAGGTGCCCCTCGGGGTCAAGTCGTGACGGGGGGCAGTCGGCGCAGAAGCGGTGAGTTGTGCACAGGACCCTCTTCGAAACGGATTCCTCACTCTCTCTAGTTGGGAGTAGTAGTAGGGCCTGTGGATACCGTGGATAACCTCGTTTTCCCAGCTCAGAGCCTAGATTTTGTCCACCGACCCTGTGGGCGGAGCCGGTGGACAACTCGGGGTTTCTGTGGAGAACAGAAAGTTCTGCACACTCCGTACACAGGGTGGGCCGAGTTCTCCCCAGCTTCGTCCCCAGGTTTTCCGGTCTTTCCCACAGGCCCCCTAGGCACCTTGGTGTGACGCCTTTCACTCGACCCAGTGAGGGGAGGCAGCGTGTTGCCGAACAGTGGACAGACGTGTGGAGAAGCGCATGATCGCTGGGGACAACCGGCCTCTGCCTGTGGGTTGCCGGTGGAAAACTTTATCCACAGCCTGTGGATAACTATTTTATCCACAGGCTGTGGACATCGCTTGTCCACGAATCCACAGCCGGTTGACCTGGCCCGATAGTGCCCCATCGGGCGGCCCTGTGGACAGGATCGGGACAACTTCGCGGTCCCCAGGATGTGGACGGGAAAAACTTGCCGAATCTGTGGAGGAAGGCCGTAACCCGGTGCCGAAATGGAACAGCGGACAGGACCTCGAGGATGACCGGGGGGCCGGGGGCCGCCCTGAGGGCGGACGTGGGGACCGACGTGGGGCAGATGTGGGGCAGATGAGGGGGCAGCAGTGGGTCTCGGCGGCTCCTGGAGGCGCGAGAAGGCGCTCGAAGGCCTTTCCGGGTTCTGTCGGTGAGCGGGCCGGTGAGCGGGCCGGTGAGTCGGCGGGCGTACGAGGAAGGGCGCCCCCGGATGTGGTCCGAGGGCGCCCTTCCTGGGTGTCTGACGGTTCTGAGGGGGCCGAGCCCGGCCGAGGAGCAGGGACGCTGTGGGCGGGGTACCGGGTCTCCCCTGGCGGCCGCGACGGGTGGCCTGGCACCCGGGGGCCCTTGTTGCGGGTGGATAGCCCTGCGTGCCTGCCTGGTGCGGACGCTGGGAGGCCTCAGCCTGCCTTGATGCGGTTGGTGAGTTCGGTGACCTGGTTGTAGATGGAGCGCCGTTCCGCCATCAGATTGCGGATCTTCCGGTCCGCGTGCATCACCGTCGTATGGTCGCGGCCGCCGAACAGTGCGCCGATCTTCGGCAGCGACAGGTCGGTCAGTTCGCGGCACAGGTACATCGCGATCTGCCTCGCGGTCACCAGCGCGCGTCCGCGCGAGGTGCCGCACAGGTCCTCGACCGTGAGCCCGAAGTAGTCGGCGGTCGCGCCCATGATGGCCGTCGAGGTGATCTCCGGTGCGGAGTCGTCCCCGCCGGGCATCAGGTCCTTCAGGACGACCTCGGAGAGCCCGAGGTCCACCGGCTGCCGGTTGAGCGAGGCGAAGGCCGTCACCCTGATCAGCGCGCCCTCCAGCTCACGGATGTTCCGCGAGATCCGAGAGGCGATGAACTCCAGCACCTCCGGCGGGGCGTTGAGCTGTTCCTGCACCGCCTTCTTGCGCAGGATCGCGATCCGCGTCTCCAGCTCCGGCGGCTGGACGTCGGTGATCAGACCCCACTCGAAACGGTTCCGCAGTCGGTCCTCCAGCGTCACCAGTTGCTTGGGCGGCCGGTCACTGGAGAGCACGATCTGCTTGTTGGCGTTGTGCAGCGTGTTGAAGGTGTGGAAGAACTCCTCCTGCGTCGACTCCTTGTCCGCGAGGAACTGGATGTCGTCGACCAGCAGGATGTCCATCTCCCGGTACCGCTTGCGGAAGCTGTCGCCCTTGCCGTCGCGGATGGAGTTGATGAACTCGTTGGTGAACTCCTCCGAGCTCACGTACCGCACCCGGGTGCCGGGATAGAGACTGCGCGCGTAGTGCCCGATCGCGTGCAGCAGGTGCGTCTTGCCGAGTCCGGACTCCCCGTAGATGAAGAGGGGGTTGTACGCCTTCGCGGGGGCCTCGGCCACCGCCACCGCCGCCGCGTGCGCGAAGCGGTTGGAGGCGCCGATGACGAAGGTGTCGAAGAGGTACTTCGGGTTCAGCCGCGCGGTGGGCTCACCGGGGCCGGTCGCCGGCGCGGGCTGTGCGGCCAGCGGGCCGGGCGCGCCGCTGGCGGGCAGGTTCGGGCCGACGGGGCCGCCACGGTGGACGTGACCCGCGCCGGAGGGAGGCTCCGGCAGCTCGCGGCGGACTGCGTCGCGCTGGTCGTAGTCGCCGCGGTCGTACTTCGCGCGTGATGTCTCGTAGTCGGAGCGCTGCTGGTCGTAGGAGGGACGTTCCATCGGCTGCGGACGGTAGTCCTGCGAGGGCGCGCCACCGTAACCGTCCTGGGGGCCATACGTTTCCTGGGACGGCGAGGCGTACGGGTCGCGGTCCGGGAAGCCGAGGCGCTGCTGTTGCCAGCTGTACTCGTCCTGTGCCGGACGGGGCCAGGAGCCGGGCTCCGGGCGCTGGTACTCCGAGGGGTAGGCAGGGCGGGCGGTGGGGAGCTGGTCGCCGGGCGGTCCGGGATGCTGGTCGGCACGGCGCCGGCCGTAGCCCTCGTAGCTGTCGTAGTTCTCGTACTGCTCGCGCTCCTGGCGCTCTTGCCTGTCCGGGCGCTCGGGGCGGTCCTGTCGGGCCGGCGGGAGCTCGGGTTCCTCGTAGCGTGGCTGAGGGCGGGGGGCGAGCGGGGCGGGAGGCTCTCCCGCGGAGTCGTCGACGGTGATGGCGATACGGATGGGGCGCCCGCACTCGCGGCTCAGGCTCTCGCTGACGACCGGTGCCAGGCGGCCCTCGAGAACGTTCTTGGCGAACTCGTTCGGCACGGCGAGCAGGGCGGTGTCGGCGACCAGTGCCAGTGGCTGGCAGCGCCGGATCCAGTGTTCGTCCTTCCCCTCCACTCCCTGCCCCCGGCCCTCACCGAGGAGCTGTTCCAGTACGCGTGGCCACACTGCGGCAAGATCGGCAGGTACGTCAGCCACAGGGCACGCTCTCTCACAGGTCCCTCGAACGAGTGGTTCAGGGACGGGTTGGGTCGGGTTCTAAAGGGGGTGCTGGAGGGACAAAGGAACGAATCGGGGTTCAGCCACGGTAGTCAGGGCGGCCGCTACGGTTCAAGTCGTTGTCCCCAGCCTGTGGACAAGTGTCTCCCGGCGACGGCTGGTTTGACCGAATGGCGCGGCCGCGCGTACCGTGACGAGGTCGAGTTGTCGATGGCTGCTGCCGCCTGCCTCCGATGGGCACAGATCGCGCAAGTTGATCGGTCAGCGGTGCACTCGGGCGTAACGCGAGCTACTCGTGGGCGCACGGTGACAGCCAGGACGGCACCCCGCAATCTACGAACTCTTTCTGGAGCCCCCGAGTGAGCAAGCGCACCTTCCAGCCGAACAACCGTCGTCGCGCCAAGACCCACGGCTTCCGGCTGCGTATGCGTACCCGTGCCGGCCGCGCGATTCTCGCGTCCCGCCGTGGCAAGGGTCGCGCCCGTCTGTCCGCCTGATCCTGATCAGGTCATGACGTCGTGCTGCCCACCGAGAACCGGCTGAGGCTGCGCGAGGACTTCGCGACCGCGGTACGACGGGGACGCCGGGCCGGACGTCGGCACCTCGTCGTACACCTACGCAGCGGTGTCACGGACCCGCATGCGTCTGGGGAGAACGCTGCCCCGACGCGTGCGGGTTTCGTCGTAAGCAAGGCGGTGGGCGGTGCGGTCGTGCGGAACAAGGTGAAGCGCAGACTTCGCCACCTGATGCGCGATCGAGTCGCCCTGCTGCCCCCCGGTAGCCTGGTAGTCGTACGAGCGTTGCCCGGAGCGGGGGACGCCGACCATGCACAACTGGCCCAAGACCTGGACGCCGCTCTTCAGCGGTTGCTGGGAGGGGGCACGCGATGAAGTACCCGCTGCTGGTTCTGATCAAGCTCTACCAGTGGACGATCAGTCCCCTGCTCGGACCTGTATGCAAGTACTACCCGTCGTGTTCCCACTACGGCTACACGGCCATCGACCGGCACGGTGCCATCAAGGGCACAGCACTCACGGCCTGGCGCATCCTGCGGTGCAATCCGTGGTCGCTGGGCGGCGTGGACCATGTCCCGCCGCGCAAGCGACCGCGGTGGCACGAAATGCTGCGTAACGCCTGGCGTGCACGCAAGGGCGGGCCCGCCTCCGCCGAACCGGCCACCGAAGGACGGACCTCTCCCGAGACTCCGAGTTCTTCGAGCCCGGCCGCAGAGACCTCGCCCCATGCCCAAGGAGCATGATTAGTGGACACGATTGCCAGCCTCTTCAGCTTCATCACGACACCTGTCTCCTGGGTCATCGTCCAGTTCCACAGCGTGTACGGGGCCATCTTCGGCCCTGACACCGGATGGGCCTGGGGCCTGTCCATCGTGTCCCTGGTGATCCTGATCCGTATCTGCCTGATCCCGCTCTTCGTGAAGCAGATCAAGGCGACACGCGCGATGCAGACGCTCCAGCCGGAGATGAAGAAGATCCAGGAGCGCTACAAGAACGACAAGCAGCGCCAGTCCGAAGAGATGATGAAGCTGTACAAGGATGCGGGTACCAACCCGCTCTCCTCGTGCCTTCCCATCCTGGCGCAGTCCCCGTTCTTCTTCGCCCTGTACCACGTGCTCAACAGCATCGCGTCCAATGACACCGTCGGCGTGATCAACGAGCGTCTGCTGGAAAGCGCACAGAAGGCGCACATCTTCGGTGCCCCGCTCGCGGCGAAGTTCACGGACAATGCGGACAAGGTCGAGGCCCTCAACGCCTCCCTGACCGATGTGCGCATCGTCACGGCGCTCATGATCGTGCTGATGTCGCTGTCGCAGTTCTACACGCAGCGCCAGCTGATGACGAAGAACGTCGACACCACGGTGAAGACGCCGTTCATGCAGCAGCAGAAGATGCTGATGTACGTCTTCCCCGTCATCTTCGCCGTCTTCGGTATCAACTTCCCTGTCGGCGTCCTCGTCTACTGGTTGACCACCAACGTGTGGACCATGGGACAGCAGATGTACGTCATCCACAACAACCCGACGCCGGGTTCCAAGGCGCAGGCCGCGTACCTGGAGCGTTTCTCCAAGCACGTCACCCACCACGGCAAGACCCGTAACCGTCGTGAGCGTGCCATCGTCAAGGCCATCGTGGCCAAGGGCCGGGATCGTAACGAGTACGAGCGCAAGTTCATCAACGGTCTGAACAAGGCGGGCCTCGCGGCCCAGGCCGACGGTGCGGTGATCAAGGGCGATGCCACGGCCGCCGCCCAGGCGGAGGACGGTTCCCCGACGACGGCCCAGGCCGCGAAGCGGCAGCAACCCAAGCGGCAGAGCAAGTCCCAGCGCCAGGGTGGTACGGCGAAGGCGGCCGGCGAGTCCCTCTCGCTGACCAAGGCCGAGGAGCCCGAGGGCGACGTCAAGCCCGCCGCCGCTGCCAAGAAGGGCAACGCGAAGCCCGGCGGAAGTACCCGCAGCAAGGCCCAGTCCGGACAGCGCAAGGGTCCGCAGCGGCCCAAGTCCCCGTCCAAGAAGTAAGAAGGAGTCCATCCCGTGACGGAAGGCACCACCTCCGCCGCTGCCGAGGGCGCAGACACCCTGACCCGCCTGGAGCAGGAAGGCGAGATCGCAGCGGACTACCTGGAGGGTCTGCTCGACATCGCCGACCTCGACGGTGACATCGACATGGACGTCGAGGCAGACCGTGCCTCTGTCTCGATCATCAGCGACTCGTCCGGCCGTGACCTGCAGAAGCTGGTCGGCCGTGACGGCGAGGTACTCGAAGCGCTCCAGGAGCTCACGCGCCTGGCCGTACACCGCGAGACCGGTGACCGCAGCCGACTGATGCTCGACATTGCGGGCTACCGCGCCAAGAAGCGGGCCGAGCTGTCCGAGCTCGGTGCGAAGGCCGCTGCCGAGGCCAGGAGCAGCGGCGAGCCCGTGAAGCTCGACCCGATGACGCCGTTCGAGCGCAAGGTCGTGCACGACGCGGTCAAGGCTGCCGGTCTGAGCAGTGAGTCCGAGGGCGAGGAACCGCAGCGCTTCGTCGTCGTGCTTCCCGCCTGAACGGTTCCCCATTCCACCGGCCCCGTCTGTTGCGCAGACGGGGCCGAATTTTGTCAGCCTGATAGTTCTGTGGTGTCGGCCGCCGGGTCGGCACGGTACGGAAGGACGGTCCCTCGTGACGGAGGCAGCGGAGCTCCCCCCCGCGCCCGAGCAGGCCCGTGAGGTGTTCGGTGATCGCTTCGCGGACGCTGTGCGTTACGCGGAGCTACTTGCTGAGGCGGGCGTGCAGCGTGGTCTGATTGGCCCACGGGAGGTGCCCCGGCTATGGGAGAGGCATCTGCTGAACTGCGCAGTGCTCTCGGAGGTCGTCCCCGAGGGTGTGACGGTGTGCGATGTCGGCTCGGGTGCCGGCCTGCCGGGTATCCCCTTGGCGCTGGTCCGGGAGGACCTCAAGATCACGTTGCTGGAACCGCTGCTGCGGCGTACCACCTTCTTGACCGAAGTCGTGGAGCTGCTGGGCCTGGACCATGTGACGGTCGTCCGTGGGCGGGCCGAGGAGGTCATGGGAACACTGTCTCCGGTCCACGTGGTGACCGCGCGGGCCGTGGCGCCGCTCGACCGTCTCGCCACATGGGGCGTTCCCCTGCTGCGGCCCTACGGAGAGATGCTCGCTCTCAAGGGTGATGCGGCCGAGGAGGAGCTGAAGAGCGCGACTGCTGCTCTGAACAAGCTCGGTGCAGTAGCGACGTCGATCGTGCATGTAGGTGAGGGCGTGGTGGATCCGATGTCCACAGTCGTGCGCGTCGAGGTCGGGGAAAGCCCCGGAGGTGTGCGCTTCGCGGCGAAGCGCGCGAAGGCCGCCCGCACGGGACGTGTACGGCGCCGACGCGGATAAGGGGTTCGCGCATTCTGTGGCAGAGCGGCTGACAGGCAGGAATGCGCTCTGAGGTGCCAGACGTACTCCACACAAGCTGCCGAACCTCAGCGTGCCGGAGTGTCGCGGCAGTGCGGGCCCGGCTGCTGTGCATCGTGTTTCACGTGAAACATCGCTCCCTGCTGCACGGCATCATCAGTCGCGGTCGCGCCGCAGCCGAACCCCGCGACCGTAAGCCTCTCGGTTCACTCGGAGAGGGTCCTGTTCCCGGCGAGAGTTCACCCCCCTCAGGGGGTACGGAGTTGTCCACAGAGGTGGCTTTCTCCACAGAACGTAAGGCCTCGCTGGTTCACGACCCCGAAGACATGGGAGGCTCTGTTCATTGCGAGCCTGAAGTCGAGGAGAGTGAATCCTTGCGGTCCGACGCCAACATCGCGGGACCGATGACCGATCCGGTCCCCGGTCCCCGTACCGAATCGATGGGGGCGGATGTTTCACGTGAAACACCGCCTCCGATGGACGACACTCCCATCGGTTGCACTGCCCAGGTGGCGGTGGACGCGCTGGGCCGCGCAGGCGAGGGTCTGCCACGGCCTGAGCAGACACGCCTCATGGTGGTGGCCAACCAGAAGGGCGGCGTGGGCAAGACGACGACGACCGTCAACCTTGCCGCATCACTCGCGCTCCATGGCGCTCGGGTCCTGGTGATCGACCTCGACCCTCAGGGCAACGCATCCACGGCCCTGGGGATCGACCACCACGCAGAAGTCCCTTCCATCTATGACGTGCTGGTCGAGAGCAGGCCGCTGGCGGAAGTGGTCCAGCCGGTCCCCGACGTGGAGGGTCTTTTCTGCGCCCCCGCCACGATCGATCTTGCCGGTGCGGAGATCGAGCTGGTGTCCCTGGTGGCACGGGAGAGTCGGCTGCAGCGTGCAATCCAAGCCTACGAGCAGCCTCTGGACTACATTCTCATCGACTGCCCCCCGTCGCTCGGCTTGCTGACAGTCAATGCGATGGTGGCAGGTCAGGAGGTTCTGATCCCGATTCAGTGCGAGTACTACGCGCTGGAAGGCCTGGGGCAGCTGCTCCGCAACGTCGATCTGGTGCGGGGTCACCTCAACCCCTCCCTGCACGTCTCGACGATCCTGCTCACCATGTATGACGGCCGGACGCGGCTCGCGTCCCAGGTCGCGGACGAGGTCCGCAGTCACTTCGGTGAGGAGGTGCTGCGGACGAGCATTCCCCGTTCCGTGCGTATCTCGGAGGCGCCGAGCTACGGGCAGACGGTACTGACCTACGATCCTGGATCGAGCGGTGCCCTCTCCTACCTTGAGGCGGCACGAGAGATCGCGTTGAGGGGTGTAGGCGTGAGCTATGACGCATCGAACGCGCACATCGGCGCACAGCAGAACGATCCGAGCATGGTGGAGGGCGTCCAGTGAGTGAGCGACGGAGAGGGTTGGGTCGTGGTCTCGGCGCACTGATCCCTTCTGCCCCGACAGAGAAAATGGTCGCCCCGGCCATGACGGGAGGCGCTGCTTCCGCGTCTTCCGGCGGCCCGCCGGTGGCGCCGAACGAGCGTGGGGTGGCCGCCGCGAAGCTGGCCGCACTGTCCTCTGTTCCACGTGAAACAGAGGGACTCTCGACGCAAGGTGCAGCGGAGACTCCCATGCCTCCCCTGGGGGCGCATTTCGCTGAGATCCCCATCGAGTCCATCAAGCCGAACCCGCGTCAGCCTCGCGCGGTCTTCGACGAGGACGCACTGGCAGAGCTTGTCACGTCCATCAAGGAGGTCGGCCTTCTCCAGCCCGTTGTCGTACGACAGGTCGGGCCGGCGCACTACGAGCTCATCATGGGTGAGCGTCGATGGCGGGCCTGCCGCCTGGCGGGGCTCGAGGCCATCCCTGCGATTGTCCGGGCCACGGAGGACGAGAAACTCCTTCTGGACGCCCTTCTGGAGAACCTGCACCGGGCTCAGTTGAACCCACTGGAAGAGGCAGCCGCCTACGACCAGCTACTCAAGGACTTCAACTGCACCCACGATCAGCTGGCGGACCGCATCGGCCGCTCCCGTCCGCAGGTGTCCAACACCCTGCGTCTGCTGAAGCTCTCGCCGAGGGTCCAGAGCCGGGTGGCTGCGGGAGTACTCTCCGCCGGACATGCGCGGGCCCTGCTATCTGTCGAGGACTCAGAGGAACAGGACAGGCTGGCCCATCGGATCGTGGCCGAAGGGCTCTCGGTACGCGCCGTCGAGGAGATCGTCACGCTGATGGGGTCCGGTCCTCAGAAGGCGCCGCGGTCCAAGGGTCCGCGTGCGGGTGCACTGGTGTCGCCGGCGCTGTCCGATCTGGCCACACGCCTCTCGGATCGCTTCGAGACGCGGGTGAAGGTCGACCTGGGGCAGAAGAAGGGCAAGATCACCGTCGAGTTCGCCTCCATGGAGGATCTCGAACGCATCCTCGGTACGCTCGCTCCCGATGAAGGGCCGGTTCTGCAGAAGAGCCTGGTGGACGACGATGCTGTAGAGGACGATTCCTGAGGCATCGGCTCGTTCAGCCGAACAGCCGACCAGGGGCGGATTGTGTCCGGTATGTGCCGGAATATGGTCCGCCCTTTGCTTTTTGCCGGTATCGATGGAATCGCTTCGTGGATACGATGAATGGAAATACGAGATGTATCCACCGGCAGTACCTCTGATTCTCTGAGCGCAAGGCAGGGCCATGCGAATGATGAGCCGCATCGGACTGGTGAGAGCAGGGCTGGCGATCGCTGTCTTCGGTGGGTTCGTCGGCAGCCTGCTCAAGGAGCGGCATGCTCTGAAAGCAGTCCGCGAGGCAGCAGGCGAAGGAAGCGAGGCACAGGCTTCATGGGGCGTCGGCTCGTACCACTCACGCTGGACAACCTTCAGGACCTTCCCCAGAACTGTCGTTCGTGTGTCTTCTGGGAGCTTGATCCCGTCAGTGGTGAGGCAGCGATAAAGGCGGGTACGTCAGCGGTTGAGAAGGAGTCGTGGATCTCCGCTGTACTCCTGGACTGGGGGTCGTGCGGAAGAGTCGTCTACGTGGATGACGTCCCCGTGGGTTTCGTTCTCTACGCTCCGCCCGCCTACGTGCCGCGTGCCACAGCCTTTCCCACGAGTCCTGTGTCGCCCGATGCGGTGCAGTTGATGACTGCGTTCATCGTGCCGGGCTACCAGGGTCAAGGGCTGGGGAGGGTGATGCTACAGACGGTGGCGAAGGACCTGCTGCGGCGCGGGTTCAAAGCGATCGAAGCCTTCGGCGACGCGCGTTGGAAGGCGCCGGCCTGTGTGCTGCCTTCTGATCATCTCCTGGCCGTGGGATTCAAGACGGTCCGTCAGCATCCTGCGTATCCCCGGCTCAGACTGGAACTGCGGACGACGCTGTCGTGGAAGGACGACGTCGAGATGGCATTGGACCGTCTGCTCGGAGCAGTACAGAAGGAGCCGGCATTGCGCCCTCTTTAAGCCGGGTGACGCTGATCCACCCGGAGTTGATGCCCTGATTCTCTGGGCCGACGATGCCGGTATCTGCGAGTCCGGAGCACCTCATGCGAATGGGCCGACCCACATGGGTCGGCCCATTCGTGTTTCACGTGAAACACACGCCGCCAGAGAGGAGGCCGGCAATCATTCAGCGATGAAGTCCTCGAGGTCGCGGATGATCCCGGCCTTCGGCTTGGCGCCACGGATGGTCTTGACGACCTCGCCACCCTGGTAGACGTTCAGGGTCGGGATGGACATGACGCCGTACTTGGTAGCCGTACCCGGATTCTCGTCGATGTTCAGCTTGACGACCTCGATCTTGTCCCCGTACTCCGCGGCAATCGCCTCGAGGGAAGGGGCGATCTGACGGCACGGGCCGCACCAGGCGGCCCAGAAGTCCACCAGGACAGGCTTGTCGCTCTTGAGGACGTCCTCGTCGAAGGAATCGTCCGTCACGTTCTTCAGGGTGCCGGCCACGGCGGGCTCCTTAACTGGTTGGTGCGTGGGGCGGGTGGGGGTCAGACGGCGGTCTTCTCGGGCTCGGCCTTCTTCTCGTCGGCGAGAGAGGCAAGGAACCTCTCGGCGTCGAGGGCAGCGGCACAGCCCGTACCGGCCGCAGTGATCGCCTGGCGGTAGGTGTGGTCGACCACGTCACCGGCACCGAACACACCGGTGAGGTTCGTATGCGTCGACGGCGCCTGGACCTTCAGGTAGCCCTCGTCGTCCAGCTCCAGCTGGCTCTTGAAGAGTTCCGTACGAGGGTCGTGACCGATCGCGATGAAGAGACCGGTCACCGCCAGGTCCGAAAGTTCGCCGGTCTTGACGTTCCGCAGCTTCAGACCCGAGAGCTTCTGGTCACCCTGCACCTCGGCGACCTCGCTGTCCCAGACGAAGGAGATCTTTGGGTCGGCGATGGCGCGCTCCTGCATCGCCTTCGAAGCCCGCAGGGTGTCGCGGCGGTGGACAATCGTGACGGACTTGGCGAACCGCGAGAGGAAGGTGGCCTCCTCCATCGCGGTGTCACCGCCGCCGATCACGGCGATGTCCTGGTCCTTGAAGAAGAAGCCGTCACACGTGGCACACCAGGAGACACCGCGGCCGGAGAGGGCATCCTCGTTCGGCAGACCGAGCTTGCGGTGCTGCGAGCCGGTGGTGATGATGACGGCCCTCGCCTGGTGAACCGTGCCCGCTGTGTCCGTGACGGTCTTGATCTCGCCGGTCAGGTCGACGGAGACCACGTCGTCCGGAATGAGCTCGGCACCAAAACGCTCCGCCTGGGCACGCATGTTGTCCATGAGCTCGGGGCCCATGATGCCGTCCTGGAAGCCCGGGAAGTTTTCGACATCGGTCGTGTTCATCAGCGCGCCACCGGCGGTGACGGCGCCCTCGAACACCAGAGGCTTCAGCGACGCACGGGCGGTGTAGAGCGCCGCGGTGTAGCCGGCAGGCCCCGAACCGATGATGATCACGTTACGGACGTCGCTCACAGCTTGATTCCTCGTCTCTGGTCTGTGTCACCCGACCGGTGGGAGTTTCTGTCGGAACTCTCACCTCACCCAACGGATCCTAAGGGGCGGGCATTCCCGCTGTGCCCGAGTACACGGACGTGGTCCTCGGGCAGGCGCAGGGAGATACACACCGTACGAGATGCCACCGCAGGATGCGGACGAAGCGGGGCCCTCAGTCGCGTGTGTAGGCGTGCTCCAGCAGCACCTTCGCGGCGGAAGCGGAGGAGGGGTCGGCGACACAGGTGGCATCGACGATGTAGGCGGTCACCCGGGTGTCGTCGGAGGTGTCGGGAAGTACCACCAGGAGAGCCTCTCGCCCTTCATAGGTGCCTTCCTCCGTGGCGAGGGCGGCGTCGTCGCGGCCGATCCCCTCACGGACGCATTCCGGGACCGTGGCCTTGAGGACCCTGGGGCTGGCAGCGGTACCGGATGCCGATTCCAGCCCGAAGGGCTGCGCGCTGCGGGAGGAGTTGCTCTTCACCCGGCTCTGTGCGAGGAGATCGGAGACCTGCTTCTCCAGCTCTCCCACGGAGAAGGTATCCGTGGCAGCCGTCTGACGACCGTCCCCCGTGCCCTCATTCTGGGACGAGAGGAGTACGGTGCCGAACCCCAGAGCCGCGACGGTGAACACCGTCCCCAGCACTGCGGCCCTGCGGCGTCCACGCTGCACGCGGCCCTTGCGCCCCGGGCCGGCCGTAGAGGGCCGAGGGCGCCCAGCGGGGCGACCCGTGGAGGCTGGTGCTTCACGCGATACCGATGTTTCACGTGAAACATGCGCGCGATCATCGTCGGACAGGGCAGGGGGAGCATCGGCGGGTTCCGGGTCGACCGGTTCTGCGGGGCCCCCGGGCTCCGGCGCTGTGGCATGAAGCAGAGCTTCCGCGGCGAGCGCGGCGTCGATACGGCTCGCCACCTCGGTCGGCATGCGGGGTGGCCCCGGCATGGTGCCGAGCAGTCCCCGGATCTCCTCCAGTGAGACACGGACGTCCGCGCAGAGCTCGCACTCGTCCAGGTGCCGGCGCACAGCGGTGTCCCGGGCGGGCGGCAGAAGCCCTTCGGTGAGGTCGGAGATCTCCTCGACGCCCGGGTGCTCTGTCATGTCTGTCGTCGAGGTCACGCTCGCCCACCTCCGCCCTTCACTGCAGCTGGGTCACTCGGTCCTGTATCCGGCGGATCCACTCGACGCGGTCCTGCTGCGGGTGGGACGGATGTCCTCTGCGTCCGGTTCCGTTCCTCGCCCCGTTTCCTGCCGTCACCGCTGCCGTCCGGTCGTAGGTGATGCAGAAGGGGCAGGAGTCTGGCTCTGCCCCGGGCGCAGCGGCTCTTCACCGTGCCGGTGGGCACGCCGAGGATGCGGGCGGCCTCGGCCACCGGATAGCCCTGCATGTCCACGAGGACGAGTGCCGCCCGCTGATCGGGCGGTAACGTCCCCATCGCTTCGATGAGCTGGCGGTGCAGATCGTTCCGTTCTGCAGGAGCCGAAGCGGACTCGTGGGGCTCCAGCAGCTGCTCCAGGCGCTCCGTGTCCTCGACAGGAGAGGTCTTCCGGGATGCCGCCTTGCGCGCACGGTCCAGACAGGCGTTCACCGTGATCCGGTGCAGCCATGTTGTGACGGCCGACTGGCCTCGGAAGGTGTGAGCGGCTCGGTAGGCGGAGAGAAGAGCGTCCTGAACCGCGTCAGCGGCCTCCTCGCGGTCCCCCAGCGTCCGCAGGGCGACCGCCCACAGCCGCTCCCGGTGACGGCGCACCAGCTCACCGAAGGCTTCGGGATCGCCCTCCACATGACGGGTGAGGAGATCCTGATCGCTTGCGTCGCGGTGCGTGGTGTCATCCGGCATCGGGGCCCCTCCCCTCACTCGGCGAGACGTCAGCCGGTGAACTTCAGGTCGGTGACGGCCTGCTTGTAGCCGGCGCTGCTGTAGCCGTCGGCGGGGGCGTTCGGTACGGCCGTGATCCACAGCAGCACGTACCGTGTCTTCACCGCCTCCGACGCCTTCACGTTCAGCGTCCCGGCACTGGTCGTGCCGGTTCCGATCTCCTTCATGCCGTCGACCCCGGTCGACGGCGTCAGCGAGTCCGTGGCGTAGAGATGCACCGTTGTGTGGTCACCGGTGTAGCGGAGCCCTATCGATGCCGTCGAGATTTCCTTGGCCGAGCCGAGATCGTAGACGATGCCCACGCCGGGCTTGTACGGAGCGAGCTCCGGGCCTCCGTTGTACTTCTTGGTCCGCCAGTAGGTCTCGCTGTCGTTGTCGTACGTCTTCGCGACGTCACCCGGGGCCTGGGCCCCACCCGACGCGACATATTCCTGGGCGCCCTGGATCGTCAGCGGCGCGGCGGGCTTGGGCTTGGTGCCGCTCTTGTCGCTCCCGTCCGTCGTCTGCGTCTTGTCGGTGTCGTCCGCGTTGCTGCCCTGGCCGATGAGGGCGTCGGCAAGCTGCCAACTGCCCAGACCGAGTGCGGCGATCAGCAGTGCTGAAACAGCCCACTTCAGGACCTTGCCGGTACGGCTCTGCAGCGGAGGCGGTGGGGCAGGGACCGGCTGTGTGACGCGCGCGCCCGGCCGGGGTGCCGGACGCCCGTAGGAGCCCTGCTGGTAGGTCGTGCGCTGGTAGTCCGGTGGAGTGGTGAACGCGGGCTCCGGCGGGCGGATGCGGGGCATCTCGCCGATCGCCTTCACCAGTTCCTCCGGTGTGGTGCAGGGGGACTCATGGCGGGACGCGGTGGCCCCGTCGTTGGCCAGGGCGCGCATGGCGAGCTCGGACAGGCCGCGGTGAACTCCGGCCCGTACCTGGTCGGGCGGGATCAGACCGATGTCCTTCGGCAGCCCGGACAGACCGTAGGCGTCATTCTCGTACGGCCAGCGCTGAGTGAGCGCCGCGTACAGCAGGGCACCGATGGACTCGGTGTCGGCGCGCTGCGGGGTGTCGGAGTCGATGCCACGCAACGCCGCGTTCACCGCGAGGCCCCGGATACGCCATTGGCCGGTCGAGGTGCGCAGTACCGCGTTGGGGTTCAGACGCAGATGGGCGAGTCCCTCGCGGTGGGCCGCGGCCATGGCGGAGGAGATCTGACTGGCCATCTGGTAGGCGTCGTACACCTCCAACGGGCCGGCCGCCAGGAGGGCGGTCAACTCGGTCGCGTCGGGGAGCCATTCATGGACGACGTAGACGACGTCGTCCTCCTCGACTGCGTCCAGGACCTGAACGAAGCGCGGGTCGCCCAGCAGGGCGGAGGAACGGGCCGAGGCCAGGACGGAGCGGGCCCGTGAGTGATCCGCGGGCAGGATGTGCACGCCGACGGCGCGGCGAAGCTTCTCGTCCACGGCACGCCAACTGCTGAATCCGTCCAGACGGGTGACGCATTCCTCGAGGCGGTAGCGTCTGGCCAGCTTGTGACCGCTGTGCAGTTCGGGCGGCGGCGTCTTTCCGGGACCGTCGATCCCGGTGTTCTCCTGTGCCGCGTCGCTGTCCGTTTCCTGCTCCTGGTTCTTGGCCACCCCGTCGGCCGTGGACTGGTCCGCCTGCGCGGTCAGCGACTGGTCGTCGCCGTTGTCTGCCACGTCGACGGCAGCTGTGCTCCGTTCCGCCACCGTCGTTCCCTGCCTCCCCATCCATGTACGCGTCGGGCGACGGCCTGTGCGCGCCGTCCGACGCCGAAACCAATTGTGCCCACAGTCCGCCGCTATGCACGACACACAAGGGCCGGCGATGGTTGTGCGCCTACCCGAGCCTCAGCGTCCCAGGCGTCCGCGGACCATACCGACCAGCGAGTTGACCTCCACAATGCGCATCCGGCGCGCGGCGACGAAAAAGACGCCGAGCAGTACGGCTCCACCGGCCAGCAGTGCGGCGAAGGAACCGCCGACGCCCTGACCGAGGGTGCGCCCGATGCCGTAGCAGACCGCACCGGCGAGGAGCGCGGCCGGAACCGAGGCGATGCACAGCCGGGCGTAAGTCCGCAGGACCCGGGCGCCGTCCAGGTCTCCGCCCAGCTTCGTGCGCAGCCGGCGCCAGGCGATACCGACGCCGGCCGCGTAGGCCACACCGTACGAGGCGGCCATGCCGACCACGGCCCAGCGGGCGGGGAGGACGAAGTAGCAGACCACCGAGGCGACCGCGTTGACCGCGGCCACGATGACCGTGTTGTAGAAGGGAGTGCGGGTGTCCTCGTAGGCGTAGAAGGCACGCAGGACGACGTACTGCACGGAGTAGGGAATCAGGCCGAGGCCGAAGGCCATCAGCATGTAGCCCATGTTGGTCGCTGCGCCGGTGCCCGAGGAGCCGAAGATCAGGGTGCACATCGGGATGCCGAGCGCGATGAAGCCGAAGGAGATCGGCACGATCGCGACGGCCGTGGTGCGCAGGCCCTGGGAGATGTCGTCCCGGACGGCGCCGCCATCGTCCTCTGCCGCCGAACGGGAGATGCGGGGTAGCAGCGCGGCCATCAGAGAGACGGTGATGATGGCCTGGGGCAGGCCCCAGATCAGCTGGGCGTTTGCGTAGGCGGCGAAGCCGGTGCCCTGGACGTCGGAGTTCAGGGTGGCGGCGGTGGACAGCTGGGTCACCACCAGCGCGCCCGCCTGGTTGGCGAGTACGAACAGGATGGTCCACTTGGCGAGCTTCGCCGCCTTGCCCAGCCCGTGACCCCTCCAGTCGAAGCGCAGGCGGAGACGGAATCCCGTCTCGCGCAGGTACGGGATCATGGCCAAGGCCTGGACGATGAGGCCGAGCAGGACACCGATGCCGAGAAGACGCTGGCCTTCCGGCGGGATGCTCGTGACGGTCATCTGTGAGTCGGCGGCGGTGCCGTAGACGTAGATGAACGTACCGAGCGTCACGATGATGACGATGTTGTTGAGGACCGGCGTCCACATCATCGCGCCGAACCGCCCACGCGCGTTGAGGATCTGCCCCATCACCACGTGCACGCCCATGAAGAAGATCGAGGGCAGGAAGTAGCGGGTGAAGGTGACGGCGACCTCGTTGGCCGCGGGGTCGGAGGCGACCGGGTTCGACAGCGCCCGCACGAGGAGCGGCGCGGCGAGCCATGCGGCGGCGGTGAGCGCGGCCAGGGCCACCATCACAAGGGTCAGCAGCCGGTTGGCGTACGCGATGCCGCCGTCGGCGTCGTCCTTCATGGAACGGACGAGCTGCGGCACGAAGACGGAGTTGAGGCCGCCGCCGACGGTGAGGATGTAGATCATGGTCGGCAACTGGTAGGCGACCTGGAACGAGTCGCCGAGGAGGCCCAGACCGAGCGCCGAGACGATCAGCGCGGACCGGATGAAGCCCGTGAGGCGGGACACCATCGTGCCCGCCGCCATCACGGCGCTGGACTTCAGCAGCCCTCCGGCCCGGCCGCCCTTCTTCGCGGGCGCCGCGGTAGCCGGTTCCGGCACGGAAGCCTCGGCGACCGGAGGCGGCGTGGCGCCCGCGTAGTGGCCGGGGGCCGCGGAGGCCGGGTCGGGTGCGGATTCGTAGGGCCGGCCGGGGTGCCCCCCGCCCTGTTGCTGGTCGAGGAAGAGGTGGGCGAAGGCGTCGGACTCATGACGCTGCTCCCCGACCTGGCCGACCAGGTCGTCCACGCCCACGAACTGCGTCGTGCGCGGGTCGTCACCGTACGGGAGGCGCTGGGACGGGCCATCCGGCTCCGGCGCGGGGGTCTGGGCCCACACTCGGGGGTCGGGCGCGTAGGGCGACCGGGGAGGCTGCCCGTACAGCGGTTGCTGAGGGGAGTATGTGTCCGGTGGGGGCGGGGGATGTGCCGCGCGGTCGTACAGGGCCTCGGCGACCGGGTCCTGGGCGGCGATGTCCTGCGCCCGGTAGGGGTCCTGATCGTAGGCGTCCTGGAGGTACATGTCCGCGGGCGGCTGCGGCGCCTGGTCGTGACCGGGCGGCGGGCCCCCCTGGGGGTCCGACTCGGGATGGCCCGAGTCGCCCGCGGCATGGCCGCGGTCACCGTCGTACGGCGCGTTCATGGTTTACCCCACCTCATCGTCCCGGGCCCACCGGCCACGACATACTCAACGGTCCACTCTCTCACCCGTGCCGGACGGGTCTGCGTTTCCCGGTGCGGTGTCCGGTACCGGGTCACTCGGCTGCTCAGGGTCGTCCGTCTCCTCCGAGCCGGCTTCCGGTTCCTTCGTCTCAGGGCCGCTCTCCGGCTTCTTGGTAGGACGTTCCGCAAGGGTGTCCGGGTTCTGCGGGCCGTCGTCGGTGCCCTCGTCCTCCAGGCGGTTCTGCTTCTGGGCTTCCTGGGCCTCGCGGGCCGAGGCACGCTTGCGTTGCGTGTACATCCGGAAGCCGGCGAGGACGAGCAGCAGCACGCCGCCGCCGATGACCAGCATCACCGTGGCGGTGATCTCGGTGACCTTGACGTCGAAGGTGACGGGCTCGCCGTACTTCTGGCCGTCCTGCGTGTACAGCTGGGCGATCACCGTGGCCCGGCCGTTGGCGTTGGCGGACGTGGTGAACTTCACCGACTGGCTGTGCCCGCCGGAGACGGTGATCGGCTGCTCCTCGTAGGCGTCGCCGCCGATCTCGAGGCGGGTCGGGTTGGTCGAGGTGAGCCGCAGCGTCAGGTTCTCGACGCCCTGCACCAGGTTGTTCTGGACAGTTACGGGGATGGTGGCGCTGCGGCCGGAGAGCTTCGTCTCCGACTTGTCGATCAGTTTCACCTGGTCGAGGAGTCCGTCGAGGTACGCCTCGACGCCGCTGCGGTAGGTGGCGGCCTCGGCGATCCGGCCGCGCCAGGAGACGGACATTCCGCGGTTCAGGGCCCGGCCGAACGGGGTCACGACCCGGGACGGGTCCGAGAGGATCACCTTGAACGTGTTGAGTTTGTCCTGGGTCCTCGCGATCTGCTCGAACGCGGACCGTGGCAGCTCCTGCTTGCGCAGTGAGGAGGGGTACGAGGCGGCCGAGGGGACCCTGGTGGTGGCGGCAGGGTCCGGTTCGGCCTTCGCGGCAGCGGTGAGGTTCTCGGACTCAGACCAGTCCTCGTCCTGGAGGGCCTTCAGCGCCTCGGCCATCGTCTGGGCCTGGCTGGCGGTGGGGGTGCGCTGCGGGGCGACGACGACGCTGCGCTGCCGGCCGGTCTGGAGGCCCAGGGCCAGGCTCTGGGCCAGGAACCGCTGCACGGCGAGCGTGGACGTGGAAGCCTTGGTCATGTCGCCCTGGAACACGGTGGACAACTGGGCGTCCGCGACGATCGCCGTGGTGCCGCCGCCGATGGGGCGGGCGGCCGAGGGCGTGTACGACAGGTCGCCGGTCTCCCGGAAGTTGTCGCTGCGGGCGATCACCTTGTCGGCTCCTGCGGAGGTGGCGACCTTGACGATGGAGGGGTCCACCGCCCCGTTGACGGGCCAGGCGAAGTCCGTGGTCGGTTTCACGTGGAGGATCGGCTCCACCGTGTTGACGATGACGTCCGTGGCTTCTTTGAGGTGGCTCAGGGAGCCGGTGACCGAGGTGCCGTTGTGGGCGAGGGAGGCCAGATCCGGATCGCCGAAGGGCAGCGCGACGACCTCCTTGCCCTTCACCGCGCTCTGCACGTTGGCGAGCCACCGCTTGGCGGCGGCCTGGTGGCCGCCGGCCGTGGTGGTGTCACCCGAGCCCTGGACCTCGTAGCTCTCGGTCATCGCGTCGACGGATGCCAGCAGATCCGGATCGATCACCCAGGTGATGTCGAGGTTCTTGCCCAGTGCCACCATCCGGTCCAGGCGGCCGCCAGGGGCGATCTCCTTGGCCAGGTCGTCGTCACGGAGGACCGGGGTCTGCTGCTCGTTGGAGCCCGTCTCTGCCGTCGTGTGGACCGTGGAGATCAGGGGCCACAGGAATGTCGTGCTCGTCTTCGTGTCGACGTCATCGGGCTGCCACGGCAGGAGCGTCCGCCGGACACCGAGGGTCTGTTCCCAGGGCTGCGCGGCGGTCTGCCCGGTGAGGGCCACGGCCAATTGGTAGACGCCGTTCTCCCCCAGGCTCAGTTCGTCCGCCGGTACGGAGATGCTGAAGCGCTGCGAGACACCAGGTGTGAGCTCGGCGTACTTCTGGGCGTACTTGTCATCGACCTCCGGGCCGATGACGCTCTGGATGTTGTCGCCGGCCCGGGCGACGCTTTCGATCCCGGAGCGGGTGTTCAGCAGGGGACCCACACGCAGCCCGATGTGGGCGTCGGTGACCGCTTGCCTGCCCTTGTTGGTCACCGTGCCGGACACCGTGATGGTGTCGTCCTCGCCGGGGGCGCCGGGCGTGAGCGAGTTCACGGAGACGGAGACGGAGCCCGCGCCGGAGGCGGCCTGCGCGGAGCTCCCTGCGGCGGCGGCCGCCGAAGGCACAGCGGGCCACTGGAGCAACCCCGTCAGCAGGGGGACTCCGGCGAACAGGATGCCGGTGCGCCGCAGCCAGTGGCGGGCAGGTGAGGGATGCATCCCCTGGAAGTCTGCCGCCTCGGCCACGTGCTCGCCCGTCCCTCGTGGTCAGTGGTCGTCGTATGTGCGTCCACGCATGGTAACGATGCCCGGTGAGGCTGAGTGCCGCGGACCGGTCCGCAAGATCGGTTCAGCTACCGCACTGTCCTGTATGTGGCTGTATAAGGGGGCGCTTCCCCTGTCCAGGGCGCTGGTCCTGTGAGCGGGCTGTGGGAGGGGACCGGGCAGATCAATGGAGGAGCTTCCGGCCGCCCGAGCCACGTACCCTTTTCTGTTGTGCCGAACGCCAACGAACGAACCAGTGCCCTGAGCCAGGTGCAGGACCGAGCGGTGAACGAACTGCTGCGAGTCGCCCCGGTCGCCGACGACCTTGCCCGCCGCTTCCGGGAGGCCGGGTTCTCACTCGCTCTGGTCGGCGGCTCGGTCCGGGACGCGCTGCTTGGCCGGCTCGGTAATGACCTGGACTTCACCACCGACGCCCGCCCGCAGGACGTTCTGAAGATCGTCCGCCCGTGGGCGGACGCCGTCTGGGAAGTGGGTATCGCCTTCGGCACTGTCGGGGCACAGAAGGAGGCCCGCGTCGGAGATGTTGATCGAAGCTTTCAGATCGAAGTGACGACCTACCGCTCGGAAGCGTACGACCGCACGTCACGCAAGCCTGAGGTGGCGTACGGCGACTCCATCGAGGAGGACCTCGTCCGGCGTGACTTCACTGTGAACGCGATGGCCGTCGCGCTGCCCGAGAAGGAGTTCATCGATCCGCACGGTGGTCTGGGCGATCTGGCGGCAGGTGTGCTGCGTACGCCGGGCACCCCCGAGGCCTCCTTCTCGGACGATCCGTTGCGGATGATGCGGGCCGCGCGCTTCGCCGCTCAGCTCGATTTCGAGGTGGCTCCTGAGGTGGTCGCGGCCTTGCGGGAGATGGCCGGACGTATCGAGATCGTCTCCGCCGAACGGGTACGGGACGAGCTGAACAAACTGGTTCTGTCCGCATGCCCCCGCAAGGGGCTGACCTTGCTCGTCGACACCGGGCTTGCCGACCATGTCCTGCCCGAACTGCCGGCCCTGCGTCTGGAGAGTGATGAACACCACCGGCACAAGGACGTCTACGAACACACGTTGATCGTCCTGGAGCAGGCGATGGCCCTGGAGGACGACGGCCCCGACCTGACTCTCCGCCTGGCGGCTCTGCTGCACGACATCGGTAAGCCGCGTACGCGCCGCTTCGAGAACGACGGCCGGGTCTCGTTCCATCACCACGAGGTGGTGGGGGCGAAGATGACGAAAAAGCGCCTGACGGCTCTCAAATACTCCAACGATTTGGTGAAGGACATCTCGCGCCTGGTCGAGCTTCATCTGAGGTTCCACGGCTACGGCACGGGAGAGTGGACGGACTCCGCCGTCCGCCGTTACGTCCGCGACGCGGGGCCGCTCCTGGGCCGGCTCCATAAGCTGACCCGCTCGGACTGCACGACACGCAACCGTCGCAGGGCGACCGCCCTCTCGCGTGCGTACGACGGTCTGGAGGAGCGGATTGCGAAGCTTCAGGAGCAGGAGGAGCTGGACGCCATCCGTCCGGACCTCGACGGGAACCAGATCATGGAGGCCCTAGGCGTCAGCCCCGGGCCGGCCGTCGGTCAGGCATACAAGCACATGCTGGAACTGCGTCTGGAGAACGGCCCGATGGAATACGACGCGGCGGTGGCGGCCCTCAAGGAGTGGTGGGCCGGACAGCAGGGCTGAGAGCGTGGAGCCGGGTCATGTTTCACGTGAAACATGACCCGGCTCAGGATGCACGGAGGGGCGGTGTTTCACGTGAAACACCGCCCCTCCGTGCGTTTGCCTTACTTCTTGTAGTCCTTCAGGCAGAGCAGGAAGTCCTTGCCGTCGCCACTCTGGGTGTACACGTACTGGAAGTCCCTGGCTTCGGCCTCACACTTGCTGGAAGCCAGAGTGTCGGAGAGGAATGAACCGTCGATCTTGGCCAATACCTCGTACTGAGCGTCCGAGGAGTTGCAGTCGACGACCTCGAGGTCGGGATTGTCGTCACTGGTGCTGCCACGGTGCATGCAGTCACCGACTGCCGCGGTGTTGGCGTCGTCCCGGCTGGAGATGAAGGCGCCGATGGCCGCACCGGCGAGCACCACGACGATGACGATGTTCTTGATCGCCTTGAAGCCGATTTTGCGGCGGGGCTGCTCCGGGGGGACGGGGGCACCCTGCGGGGGGAATCCAGGCTGACCGGCCTGCTGGGGAAAGCCCGGCTGGCCCTGGGCGAAGGGGTTCTGGCCCTGAGGCTGCTGCTGGCCCTGGGCATACGGGTTGCCCTGAGGTGGCGGAGTGGTCACTTGGAGGTCCCCCCTGGAACACGAATGCGTGGCGTGAATTACGCGTTGATCAGATGCACGTAAGGTACCGGGCGCCACTGACAACGTCCTCCCGTGTGAGATCTCTGTGGCATTGATGTGACACTTACTGCCGCTCAAAACGGCTGATAGCCACAGCTACTGCCCCGTAGATAACGGCGATTGTTACCACGAGAGGGACCGATCGGCCGTCCGGTGGCAGCATCAGGGCAGCCACTGCGGCGGCACCGACGAAGGCCACGTTGAACAGAACGTCGTAGAGGGAGAAGATCCGGCCACGGAAGGCGTCGTCAACGGAGGACTGGACGATGGTGTCCGTGGCGATTTTCGCGCCCTGGGTGGTCAGGCCCAGGACGAATGCCCCGATCAGCAGGGGGCCACTGGCGAAGGGCAGGCCGAAAGCAGGCTCCAGGACCGCGGCGGCCGCCGAGCACAGCATGATCCAGTGGCCGGGCCCGAACCGCCCCGCGGCCCAGGGGGTCACGACGGCAGCGACGAAGAAACCGGCACCGGACACGCCCAACGCCAGGCCCAGAAGGGCGAGCCCCTCCTCCGTGGTGTCGGTCAGGGCGTACCGGCACAGCATCAGCAGCATGACGAGCATGGCGCCGTAGCAGAACCTCATCAGGGACATCGCGGCGAGCGCCCAGGCGGCTTCCCTGCGCGAGGGCGCTGCCAGGTGACGCAGGCCTGCCAGCAGATCGTGAGCGGTGCCGGTGAGTGCCGCGGTGACCAGCCCCGGCTGCACCAGTGTCCGGTCGGGTCCCAGCACCTCCTTCGCGATGCGCAGTGATGCCAGAGCCGCGCACAGGTACAGCGCCGCGCCCACGAGCACCACGGCCGCATCGGAGTCGGAGACGACCAGGCATACGAGGAAGGCGAGTCCGCCGCCCGCGGTCGCGGCGAGCGTTCCGGCGGTCGGGGAGAGGGAATTGGCGACGACCAGCCGCTCGGAGTCCACCACGCGCGGCAGTGCGGCGGAAAGGCCGGCGAGGACGAAACGGTTGACGGCGGTCACGCACAAGGCGGAGGCGAAGAGAAGCCAGTCCGGGGCCTGGCCGAGAATCAGGACGGCGGTCACCGACGCCATCAGTGCGCGCAGCAGGTTGCCGTACAGGAAGACCTGGCGGCGACGCCAGCGGTCGAGCAGGGCCCCGGCGAAGGGGCCGACCAGGGAGTAGGGGAGCAGCAGGATCGCCATCGCGGAGGCGATCGCCACGGCCGACGTCTGCTTCTCCGGTGAGAAGACCACGTAGGAGGCGAGTGCGACCTGGAAGACGCCATCGGCACCCTGGGAGAGCAGCCGGACGGTGAGCAGGCGTCTGAAGCCCTGAAAACGCAGCAGGACGCGCAGGTCACGGACGACGGCCATGGGGCACAGCCTCACATACGGGGAGGGTCCCCGGGACATACGCCCCGGGGACCCTCGATCACCCGCACATCAGGTCCTCACCCTCAGGAGGTGGGTCCTAGCTCTCGATCTCACCCGCGATGAACTTCTCGACGTTTACGCGGGCCTCGTCGTCGAAGTACTGCACCGGGGGGGACTTCATGAAGTACGAGGAGGCCGACAGGATGGGACCGCCGATGCCGCGGTCCTTGGCGATCTTCGCGGCACGCAGGGCGTCGATGATGACACCGGCGGAGTTCGGGGAGTCCCAGACCTCGAGCTTGTACTCCAGGCTGAGCGGGACGTCACCGAACGCGCGGCCCTCGAGACGCACGTAGGCCCACTTGCGGTCGTCCAGCCACGGGACGTAGTCGGACGGGCCGATGTGGACGTTCTTCTCGCCGAGGTCCCGGTCGGGGATCTGGGAGGTGACGGCCTGAGTCTTGGAGATCTTCTTGGACTCCAGGCGCTCCCGCTCGAGCATGTTCTTGAAGTCCATGTTGCCGCCGACGTTCAGCTGCATCGTGCGGTCCAGGACGACACCGCGGTCCTCGAACAGCTTCGCCATGACGCGGTGCGTGATGGTGGCGCCGACCTGGGACTTGATGTCGTCACCGACGATCGGCACACCGGCCTCGGTGAACTTGTCCGCCCACTCCTTGGTGCCGGCGATGAACACCGGGAGGGCGTTGACGAAGGCGACCTTGGCGTCGATGGAGCACTGGGCGTAGAACTTCGCCGCGTCCTCGGAACCGACGGGCAGGTAGCAGACCAGGACGTCGACCTGCTTGTCCTTGAGGACCTGGACGATGTCGACCGGCTCCTCGGCGGACTCCTCGATGGTGGCCTGGTAGTACTTGCCGAGACCGTCGAGGGTGTGGCCGCGCTGGACCGTCACACCGGTACTGGGGACGTCGCAGATCTTGATGGTGTTGTTCTCGGAGGCGCCGATGGCGTCAGCGAGGTCGAGGCCGACCTTCTTGGCGTCCACGTCGAAAGCGGCGACGAACTCGACGTCGCTGACGTGGTAATCGCCGAACTGAACGTGCATCAGGCCCGGCACCTTGGACGCCGCGTCGGCGTCCTTGTAGTACTCGACGCCCTGCACCAGCGACGCGGCGCAGTTGCCCACGCCGACGACGGCTACGCGAACCGAACCCATTCCGGTTGCTCCCTGTGTGTACGAGTGAGGCCCTGAGCGGGACTCACGTGGCGGTGTCGTCGGGCGAACCGGCCCGGGGGTTGTCCCCGGGCCGGGGCAGGTCGCCCGACGTTCCAGATGTGGTGTTCTGTCGAGGGGGTGCCCCGGAGGCGGGACCCTTCAGGTCCTGTCCGGCCCGCTCGCTCTCGATGAGCTCGTTCAGCCAGCGCACTTCCCGCTCCACGGACTCCATCCCGTGGCGCTGGAGCTCGAGCGTGTAGTCGTCGAGACGCTCCCTGGTCCGGGCCAGCGAAGCGCGCATTTTCTCCAGGCGCTCCTCCAGCCGGCTGCGGCGGCCTTCCAGTACACGCATGCGGACGTCGCGTGAGGTCTGTCCGAAGAAGGCGAACCGCGCAGCGAAGGTCTCGTCCTCGTACGCGTCGGGGCCCGTCTGGGAGAGCAGCTGTTCGAAGTGCTCCTTGCCGTCGGCCGTCAACCTGTAGACGATCTTGGCGCGGCGGCCTGTGAGCGGAGCGGCGAGGGCGTCCTCGGTGGTGTTCCCCGGTTCCTCGATCAACCAGCCGTTGGCGACCAGCGTCTTGAGGCAGGGGTAGAGCGTTCCGTAGCTGAAGGCACGGAACACACCCAGTGACGTGTTGAGTCGTTTGCGCAGCTCATAGCCGTGCATGGGGGACTCGCGGAGCAGGCCGAGGACGGCGAACTCGAGGATCCCGGAACGCCGGCTCATCGTCGCCTCCTCTCTGCCGCGGTCGTGCCTTGACGGTTTCTCGGGTGGCTCATCGCCATCCTTATGCCGAGCTGATGTATCGACTCGATACATCACGACGATAGAACGGCCTTGCTTCCGGGGCAAGGGGGGGTGTGGTGAACGGGGTCACATCCGTGATTCAAAGCGAGCAAGTTGCCTGATTTGAGCTGAACTTCTGTGCTCGGCGGGTTTTGGCGGTGCGTAGTCTGTGCGCCATGCACAACACCGGGAACCGAGTTGCGCGTGGGGGCGTCCTTGTCCCTGGTGCAGTACGGGATGAATGCGGGACCCACCGCATCCGTACTTCGGGGGGACCGGAAACCAGTTGCCGTTTCCAGGCGCGCGAGAATGCGCCTGCCCGAGGAGTAGTCGTTCGATGAGCGAGCACCGTCGCAAACCGCAGCAGCCGCAGGGAGGCGGACGTGCCGCGGCCCGACGCGGCCAGTCCGGCTCGTCCTCCGGCCGCCGCGCGGCACCGCGAGGCGCCACCGGGTCTCCGTCCGATTCCTATGGGTCGGACTCCCGCGACTCGGGTGGTGAGGACCATGCCTATGGAAGCCGCGCCGAAGCACGACGCGGGGCACAGAGAGGCGGGGGCCGCCGGGCCGGTTCCACCGGGCCCGGCCGGGGGCGGTCGGCGCCTCCTGACAAGAAGCGGATCATCGACTATCCGCGCCACGACAAGTACGGCTGGCGCCGTTGGATGCCGTCCTGGAAGTTCGTCACCGGGCTGTGCATCGCGTTCTTCGGCAGCATGGTGGCCGCCGCGGGAATCGGGTACGCGCTGGTGGGTGTGCCCGTCATTGCCGAGACCGCCACGGCGCAGAACAACGTCTACTACTGGTCCGACGATACGCAGATGGTCGCGACGGGTGGTGAGCGCAACCGCCAGATCGTCAACCTCGAGAAGATTCCCAAGGCGATGCAGAACGCGGTCATCTCCCAGGAGAACAAGACCTTCCGCCAGGACACCGGCATCGACCCCAGGGGCATCGCCCGCGCCGTGCTCAACATGGCCACGGGCGGCGAGACGCAGGGCGGGTCCACGATCACCCAGCAGTACGTCAAGAACGCCATGCTGGACGACCAGTCGCAGACGCTCTCCCGCAAGGTCAAGGAGATGTTCGTCTCGATCAAGGTCGGCACCGACATGGACAAGGACGAGATCCTCGAGGGCTACCTGAACTCCGCGTACTACGGGCGTGGGGCATACGGGATCCAGGCGGCTGCCCAGGCGTACTTCGACAAGCCCGCATTCGAGCTCGACGAGGGCGAGTGCGCCTTCCTGTCGGCGGTCCTCAAGGGCGCCACCTACTACGACCCGGCCGGCGCGATCTCCATCGACCCGGTCGGCGCCACTCCGGAGAAGAACAGGCAACGCGCCCTGCTCCAGATGCAGGACACGCTGGAAAAGATGGTCGAGTACGGGCATCTGGACCCCGCGAAAAGGGCCGAGTACACCAAGCTGCCCAAGGTGCAGAACCCTCGGTCGAACACCGCGCTGAGCGGGCAGATCGGTTACCTCGTGGACCTCGCCAAGGCGTACATCGTCAACAACAGCGAGGAAACCGGTATTACCGCCAGGAAGCTGGAACAGGGCGGCTACTCGATCTACACGACCTTCGACAAGAAGAAGGTCGAGGCGCTCGAGAAGTCGGTCACGAAGGTCTACAAGAAGAACATCAAGCCCGAGGAGCGACCGAAGACGGACGCCCACGTCCAGTTCGGCGGGGCCTCGGTGGATCCTGCGACCGGTGCGATCAAGGCCATCTACGGCGGTGCCGACGCGACCAAGCACTTCACCAACAACGCCGACGCGACCGGTGCCCAGGTCGGCTCGACGTTCAAGCCGTACGTACTGGCGGCCGCCATGAAGTGGGGCGTCCGGGACCCCGACGGGGACCCGGTGCAGGCTCAGGACGAGCGGACGCAGGTCTCCGAGAAGAGCCTGTACAGCGGCAAGAACAAGCTCAAGATCAAGGAATACGACGGTTCGGTCTGGCAGAACGAGAAGGGCGAGCAGTGGCAGCAGGTCAATGACGGCGACGAGTCACTCGGCACTGCGCCCGACTACAAGATCGATCTCCGTGAGGCGATGCAGTACTCGGTGAACTCCGCCTTCGTCCAGCTCGGCGTGGATGTCGGCCTGGACAAGGTGAAGGACTCCGCGGTGGAATCCGGACTTCTGGAGAGCAGCCTCGCCGGAACGAACTACCCGTCGTTCTCCCTCGGTACCTCCAACCCCAGTGCGATCCGCATGGCGGGTTCGTACGCCACCTTCGCGGCCAGTGGCGAGCAGCGTGATCCGTTCTCGGTCAAGAAGGTGACGGACAAGGACGGCACGGTCTTCACCCACAAGACCCAGACCGAGCAGGCGTTCACCGCTCTGGTCGCCGACAACGTCACGGACGTCCTGAAGACCGTCGTCGAGGACGGAACCGGTACCAACGCCCAGCTCGAGGGCCGCGAGGTGGCCGGCAAGACCGGTACCACGGACGGCAACAAGTCCGCCTGGTTCGTCGGCTACACCCCGCAGTTGTCCACGGCGATCAGCATGTTCCGGTACCCCGATGACGAGAGCATCAAGAACCGCCAGTTCCTGGAGATGTACGGCACGGGCGACCAGGACAAGATCCACGGTGCTTCGTTCCCGTCCGAGATCTGGGCCGACTACATGGAGGTCGCGCTGAAGGACCAGAAGGCCCTGCCCTTCCCGACCCCGAAGCCCATCGGCGAGATCGTCAACGACACTCCGTCGCCGACCGCGACTCCCTCTCCCACGGAGACCGAGGAGGAGACTCCGTCGGCGTCTCCGAGCACTTCGGAGCCGGAGCCGGAGCCCAGTCGCCCCACGCCGACTGAGTCCGCCACTTGTAGAGTCTTCGACTTCAACTGTGAGGACGAGGGCGAGGACGACACGGGCGGTACCGGGCCGGGCGGCTCGGACGTCGGTGGCACGGACGGCGGGGTGAGCAGTTCACCGTCGACTTCGGAGTCGGAAGAGGAAGACACCAGCCGGGGCAACAGCAACGGCAACGGAAGCGGTGGTTTCTTCGGAGGCTCGGCCGGGTAGCCGAGCTTTCGCCCGACTTGGGTGTTTCACGTGAAACATGGGCCGTCGTACCCCTCGGGTGCGGCGGCCCTCGGCATGGGCCCCGGTACGTACGGCAGGATGTGCGGCATGCCCAGTGGAGAATCGACGCAAGCGAGCGTCCGTGAGCCGGATCTGGTGGGGCCGACCCGGGAGGACGAGGTCGCCAAGGCCGGCAGCGAGCTGATCGGCGGTCCGCTCGGGCGGCGTGCCCTGCTGGGGACGTCCTGGTGGACTCCGGTCCGGGTGATCGCGCTCGTGGCGATCGGTATGTTCACCCTCGGCCTGGTCCAGAAGGCGCCCTGTTACAACGGCGCGTGGTTCTTCGGCGCTGGCTCCCAGTACACCCACGCGTGCTACTCGGACATCCCGCACCTCTACCAGGGGCGGGGCTTCGCCGATGGCCTCGTACCCTACTTCGACCAGCTCCCCGGCGACATGCAGTACCTCGAATACCCGGTGCTGACCGGTGTGTTCATGGAGGTCGCGTCCTGGCTCACCCCCGGCAGCGGGAGCATCCAGGACCAGGAGCAGTGGTACTGGATGGTCAATGCCGGGATGCTCATGGTGTGCGCGGCCGTCATCGCCGTCTGCGTGACCCGTACGCACGCCCGGCGTCCCTGGGACGGCCTGCTGGTCGCCCTGGCGCCGGCCTTCGCTCTGACCGCGACCATCAACTGGGACCTGCTGGCGGTCGCGCTGACGGCTGCCGCGATGCTCATGTGGTCGCGTAGCCGGCCTCTTGCCTTCGGAATCCTCCTGGGGCTGGCCACAGCCGCCAAGCTGTACCCCGTGCTCCTTCTGGGGCCGCTGCTGGTGCTGTGCTGGCGTGTCGGACGTTGGCGGGAGTTCGGGAAGGCCCTGGGTGGTGCCGTCGTCGCCTGGGCCGTGGTGAACGGGCCGGTGATGCTCTTCGCTTTCGACGGCTGGTCGAAGTTCTACACGTTCAGCCAGGAGCGGGGCGTCGACTTCGGCTCCTTCTGGTTGATCATCGCCCAGAACTCGTCCGACCCGCTCAGTACCGAGACCGTCAACACCCTTGCCACGCTGCTGATGCTGCTGTGCTGCGCGGGCGTCGCCGCGCTGGCCCTTGCGGCTCCCCACCGACCACGCTTCGCGCAGCTCGCCTTCCTGGTCGTCGCCGCGTTCATCCTCACCAACAAGGTCTACTCGCCCCAGTACGTCCTGTGGCTGGTGCCCCTGGCCGTCCTGGCCCGGCCGAAGTGGCGGGACTTCCTGATCTGGCAGGCCTGCGAGGTGGCCTACTTCCTCGGCATCTGGATGTACCTCGCGTACACGACCAGTGGAGACGCCCACAAGGGACTGCCCGCCGACGGCTACCACTGGACCATCGGTCTGCATCTGCTCGGGACGCTCTACCTGTGCGTCATGATCGTGCGCGACATCCTGATGCCGGACCGGGACCCGGTGCGCAGGTCAGGTGACGACGATCCCTCGGGCGGGGTGCTGAACGGAGCGGAGGACGCCTTCGTGCTCGGTCCCGCTGCTCGGCCCGCTCGGGACACCGTGCACTTCGACGGGCCGCAGAGCGATTGGGGCAAGGCCGATGCCACGGGCGGTTCGCTCTGAGCGAACGACCGCGGCCGGGCAGGTGGCCGGTCCGATGGCAGGTCACCCCGGACGCTGGTGAAGGCACGAGGGAAGGGCCGTGCACGGGAGCACCGTGTACGGCCCTTCTCGTTGTTCCGGCGCCTGCTCAGGCGCTGCTTCTGTCTCCTCCGCAGGCTCTGTCTCCCTCGCCTGCTCCGCCTTATCCGCGCCTTGTGCCGCTCAGCGGTCGAGGATCCGGTCGAACTGCGTGGTGGTGTGCCGCAGGTGGGCCACCAGCTCCTCACCGACCTGCGGTTCCGGCGCGTCCGAGGGCACGAACAGGATCGACACCTGCATGTGCGGCGGTTCGGCGAACCAGCGCTGCTTGCCGGCCCAGACGAACGGAGAGAGGTTCCTGTTCACCGTGGCCAGTCCGGCGCGGGCAACGCCCTTGGCGCGCGGCATGACGCCGTGCAGAGCCTTGGGGGCCTCCAGGCCCACCCCGTGCGACGTGCCCCCCGCCACGACCACCAGGAAGCCGTCTGACGCGGCCTTCTGCTGCCGGTAGCCGAACCTCTCGCCCTTGGCTATGCGCGTGACGTCCAGGACGGCACCGCGGTATTCGGTGGCCTCGTGGTCGCCCAGCCACAGCCGCGTGCCGATCCGGGCGCGGAACCGCGTCTGCGGGAACTGCTGCTGCAGCCGGGCGAGTTCCTCGGCCTTGAGGTGGCTGACGAACATGGTGTGCAGGGGGAGGCGGGCTGCTCGCAGTCGGTCCATCCAGCCGATGACCTCCTCGACGGCGTCCGAGCCGTCGGTGCGGTCCAGGGGCAGATGGATGGCGAAACCCTCGAGCCGGACGTTCTCTATGGCGGAGTGCAGCTGAGGCAGATCCTGCTCGCTGACGCCGTGCCGCTTCATCGAGGACATCACCTCGATGACCACCCGGGCACCGACCAGGCCGTACACGCCGTCGATCGACGAAACAGAGCGGATGACCCGGTCGGGCAGCGGGACGGGTTCCTCGCCGCGCCGGTACGGCGTCAGCACGAGCAGATCGCCGCCGAACCAGTCCTTGATCCGGGCAGCCTCGTACGTCGTGCCGACGGCGAGGACGTCCGAGCCCAGCCGGGTGGCCTCCTCGGCCAGCCGCCCGTGTCCGAAGCCGTAGCCGTTGCCCTTGCAGACCGGGACGAGTCCCGGGAACTGCTGCTGCACGTGCTTGTGATGCGCCCGCCAGCGCGCGGTGTCGACGTAAAGCGTGAGCGCCATGGCCGGACCTGGAACCTTTCTCGTGGCTGCGGTATGTCGGAGGGTCGAGAGCTGTGGGGACTGGTGGAGCGAGTTGTGCGCGGAGCCGGGGTCAGCGGCGCGACATGTAGATGTCGAGCGCCTTGTGGAGCAGTTTGTTCAGCGGGAAGTCCCACTCGCCGAGGTACTCGGCGGCCTGGCCGCCCGTGCCCACCTTGAACTGGATCAGTCCGAAGAGATGGTCGGTCTCGTCCAGCGAGTCGGAGATGCCGCGCAGGTCGTAGACGGTGGCGCCGAGCGCGTAGGCGTCGCGCAGCATCCGCCACTGCATCGCGTTCGAAGGCCGGACCTCACGGCCGATGTTGTCGGACGCGCCGTAGGAGTACCAGACGTGACCGCCGACGATCAGCATCGTAGCCGCCGACAGATTGACGCCGTTGTGCCGGGAGAAGTACAGCCGCATGCGGTTGGGGTCCTCGGTGTTGAGGGCGGTCCACATGCGCTGGAAGTACGACAGCGGGCGCGGCCGGAAGCGGTCGCGCACGGCGGTGATCTCGTACAGCCGCTGCCACTCCTCCAGGTCGTTGTAACTGCCCTGGACGACCTCGACACCAGCCTTCTCGGCCTTCTTGATGTTACGGCGCCACAACTGGTTGAAGTTCTTGTGGACCTCTTCCAGGGAGCGGTTCGCCAGCGGCACCTGGTAGACGTAGCGGGGCTGTACGTCGCCGAAACCGGCTCCGCCGTCCTCGCCCTGCTGCCATCCCATACGGCGCAGCTTGTCGGCGACCTCGAAGGCACGGGGCTCGATGAAGTCGGCCTCCAGATCGCGCAGACGCTTCACGTCCGGGTCCTGGATGCCCTTCTTGATGGTCGTCGCCTCCCAGCGCCGGATGACCACCGGCGGGCCCATCTTCACCGAGAACGCGCCCTGCTGCTTCAGGTGGGCGAGCATCGGCTCGATCCACTCCTGAAGATTTGGCGCGAACCAGTTGATGACCGGTCCTTCGGGGAGATAGGCCAGGTAGCGCTTGATCTTGGGGAGCTGCCGGTAGAGGACGAGGCCGGCGCCGACCATCTCGCCGGTGCGGTCGTCGAACCATCCGAGGTTCTCCGCGCGCCATTCCGCCTTGACGTCCGACCAGGCAGGGACCTGCATGTGGCTCGCCGACGGCAGGCTCTGGATATATGCCAGATGCTGCTCTCGGCTGATGGTCCTCAGGGTCAGGCTCATTCGGGGCGCTCCTCGGGCTGGTGTGTCCCCATGGGTTCAGGGGCTCCGGCTCTCGCGCGAAGCCTACTGCGCCGTGGGTGCGCCCTGGTTGGGCGCACGGGACCTGCGCCCCGGCCCGTCACGGGCCGGGGCGCTCCACGGTATGCGGGAGGAGGCGCCCGGTGTCAGTCGATGACCCCGCCGAACAGGCCGCCGTGTGACATGCCGAGGAAGAAACCGATTGCTGCGGCGCCCAGCCCCAGGATCAGGCCGAAGCGCTCCCGCGTCGTCTCCGAGATCCACTGGCCGTACGCGCCGGTGAGGATTCCCGCCAGGCCGGCCCAGGAGCTGAGCAGGTGCAGATGGTGGAACAGCGCGGTGACGAGGGACGTGAGCCCCAGCACCAGGGTTACCGCGAGCAGGGCTCTCTGGACTGGGTGGGGCTTGTCGTCCGTGGCGAAAAGACCTCCGGCGGTGTTGGGTCGCAATGCCTGTGCCATGGGCACCTCCTGCGAAAGGCGGCGCATCGTAGCGCCGTACACACCCGATGTGTACAGACTGCCGGGCTTCCGGGCCGGATTTCAACCGGAAGCCGCTGTGCGGGTACTCTGTACCCTCTGCACCGGTGTCTGTCCGGACGGATCCAGTCACGTTCAGGACAGGACCACGGGTCTGTCCCGGCCGATCTGGAGAAACCGCCACCCGACCTCGATTGTCAGTGGCGGCTGTTCTACTGACAGGCATCGTTGCGCAACGCATCACGACCCTCCTGCCACGGAACGACCGTGGCCGCTGAGTCCAAAGGAGGTGGGTTCCACATGCGTCACTACGAGGTGATGGTCATCCTCGACCCCGATCTCGAGGAGCGTGCAGTCTCCCCGCTGATCGAGAACTTCCTTTCTGTCGTCAGGGATGGCGGCGGAAAGGTCGAGAAGATCGATACCTGGGGGCGTCGTCGTCTCTCGTACGAGATCAAGAAGAAGCCCGAGGGCATCTACTCGGTCATCGATCTGCAGGCCGAGCCTGCGGTCGTCAAGGAGCTCGACCGCCAGATGAACCTGAACGAGTCGGTCCTCCGGACCAAGGTCCTCCGCCCCGAGAACCACTGAGCTCTTCCGCTCAGCTGGTCCCGGGACCCGAGTAGCAGCACAAGCAGCCAGCAGCAAACCCGCCGAGAGGTTCCCCCATGGCAGGCGAGACCGTCATCACGGTCGTCGGCAACCTTGTCGATGACCCCGAGCTGCGCTTCACCCCGTCCGGTGCGGCCGTCGCGAAGTTCCGTGTCGCGTCGACTCCCCGCACCTTCGACCGCCAGACGAACGAGTGGAAGGACGGCGAGAGCCTGTTCCTGACCTGCTCGGTCTGGCGTCAGGCGGCGGAGAACGTCGCCGAGTCGCTCCAGCGAGGCATGCGCGTCGTCGTGCAGGGCCGGCTGAAGCAGCGGTCCTACGAGGACCGTGAGGGCGTCAAGCGCACGGTCTACGAACTGGACGTCGAGGAAGTCGGTGCCAGCCTGCGCAACGCCACGGCCAAGGTCACCAAGACCACCGGCCGCGGTGGCCAGGGTGGTTACAGCGGTGGCGGCAACCAGGGTGGTGGCGGCTGGGGCGGAGGCTCCGGCGGCGGCCAGCAGGGTGGCGGCGCTCCGGCCGACGACCCCTGGGCATCCGGCGCTCCCGCCGGCGGCCAGCAGGGTGGCGGCGGCCAGAGTGGCGGCGGCCAGAGTGGCGGCGGCCAGAGTGGCGGCGGCTGGGGCGGAGGCTCCGGCGGCAGCGGTGGCGGCGGTGGCGGCTACTCGGACGAGCCCCCCTTCTAGGTGGGGCCGCACCACACTTCTTGATCACACAGGAGATACATCATGGCGAAGCCGCCTGTGCGCAAGCCGAAGAAGAAGGTCTGCGCATTCTGCAAGGACAAGGTCACGTACGTGGACTACAAGGACACGAACATGCTGCGGAAGTTCATTTCCGACCGCGGCAAGATCCGTGCCCGTCGCGTGACCGGTAACTGCACCCAGCACCAGCGTGACGTCGCCACGGCTGTCAAGAACAGCCGTGAGATGGCGCTGCTGCCCTACACCTCCACCGCGCGATAAGGGAAGGGTGACCGACTCATGAAGATCATCCTCACCCACGAGGTCTCCGGCCTCGGTGCCGCGGGCGACGTCGTCGACGTCAAGGACGGTTACGCTCGCAACTACCTGGTTCCGCGGAAGCTCGCGATCCGCTGGACCAAGGGTGGCGAGAAGGATGTCGAGCAGATTCGTCGCGCTCGCAAGATCCACGAGATCCAGACCATCGAGCAGGCCAACCAGGTGAAGGCCCAGCTCGAGGGCGTCAAGGTCCGCCTCGCGGTCCGCTCCGGCAACGCCGGTCGTCTCTTCGGTTCCGTCACGCCCGCCGACATCGCTTCCGCGATCAAGGCCTCCGGCGGTCCCCAGGTCGACAAGCGTCGCATCGAGCTCGGCGCGCCGATCAAGACCCTCGGCGCCCATGAGACGTTCGTGCGTCTGCACCCCGAGGTTGCCGCCAAGGTCGACCTTGAGGTTGTCTCGGAATAAGTACTGCTCGTTGCAGCAGACGGCGGGGCCGCACCTGAAAGGTGCGGCCCCGCCGTCGTTTCACGTGAAACGACGGGTTTCGCGCGAAACGTTCAGCGTGCGGAGCCGGTGACGACCCAGCGGCCCGAGCGGGTGCGGAACCACAGGGTCAGCAGCCGAACAGTCATCATGAGAGCCATCGTCCCCCACAGTGCGGTGAGTCCACCTCCGAACATCGGGACCAGCAGGGCGAACGGAGTGAAGACCACCAGAGTGATCAGCATCGCCCATGCCAGGTACGGCCCGTCGCCCGCACCCATGAGTACCCCGTCCAGCACGAAGACGATGCCGGAGATCGGCTGGGACAGCGCGACGATCATCAGGGCCGGCAACGCCATGTCCGTGACTGTGGAATCGCTGGTGAACAGAGGCAGGAGGACCGGCCGGGCGAGCACCACGACCATGCCGAGGACGGCCCCGACCCCGAAGCCCCACTGCACCATGCGACGGCATACCTGGCGGGCCCCCTGAGCGTCTCCGGCTCCCAGATAGCGGCCGATGATGGCCTGCCCGGCGATCGCGATGGCATCCAGCGCGAAGGCGAGCAGGCTCCACAGGGAAAGGATGATCTGGTGAGCTGCGATGTCGGAATCACCGAGTCGGGCGGCGACGGCGGTGGTGATCATCAGGATGGCCCTGAGTGAGAGGGTTCGTACCAACAATGGTGCGCCGGCCTGGGCAGAGGCTCTGATCCCCGCGAGGTCCGGGCGTAGTGAGGCACCGTGCTTGCGCGCGCCCTTCAGCACCACGGTCAGATAGACAACGGCCATGCCCCACTGGGCGATGACCGTGCCCCAGGCGGAGCCCGCGATACCGAAACCGGCGCCGTAGACCAGGGCGACATTGAGAACACCATTGGCGGCGAAGCCGCCGACGGCGACGTAGAGAGGGGTCCTGGTGTCCTGCAGTCCGCGCAGGACACCGGTCGCGGCGAGCACGATCAGCATGGCCGGTATGCCGAGTGAGGAAATACGCAGATAGGTGATCGCGTAGGGGGACGCGGTGTCCGAGGCTCCGAACAGATCCACGAGGGAGGGCGCCGTGGGCAGGAGCAGGGCGACGACACCGGCACCGAGGAACAGGGCGAGCCAGATTCCGTCCATGCCCTGGCGGATGGCTGAGGGAAGGTCGCCGGCGCCGACTCGTCGGGCGACAGCGGCCGTGGTGGCGTAGGCGAGGAAGACGAAGATACTGACGGCGGTCATCAGGAGGGCCGAGGCGACGCCGAGTCCGGCGAGCTGCGCTGTGCCGAGATGGCCGACGATGGCGCTGTCCGCCATGACGAAGAGGGGTTCGGCGACGAGGGCGCCGAATGCCGGTACGGCCAGCATGACGATCTCGCGGTCGTGCTGCCGTCGGACGGCTCGAGGGCGCGCGGAGGCCTGTGTCATGCGCACCAATCTAATCGTCCACAGGTAAGAGATGCAATGCACCATAGACCCTTACGTGATGGCGCAGGGTGTGTGCTTGCATACAGCACTTGGGGGGATCTTGGCTGGAGAGGAAATTTTTTTGTTCTACACAGGCGGTGGATGAGGAAATGCCAGGTCAGCGCCCCTCTTGCGGATCAATGCGGGTCTTGTTCACAGGGCTGTCCACCGGGTCGTGCACAGGTTTGGCGGACTTCTCCACAGCATTGGGCCAGTCGTCCACATGCCCTGTGGATAACCAGATTGGCTGACGGTGCAGACGGGCCTACGGTGGTCCGGCGCCCGCTCCGTTTGCCGGTTTCCAAAAAGTCATAAAACCGGCGCGCGACAACCGGAGTCGGGTGCCCTATTTGTCAGTGCCGTGTCGTAGAAAGAGGAGCACGGCGAGGTCCGCTCGGCGGACGGGAGGAGGTTGCTCGGTGAGCATTTCCGAGCCCTTGGACGACCCGTGGGCCGACAGCGGACCCAGTGATCTTCTGCCCGCCTCCCGACGCCGTGAAAACGGAGGCCGCGGCCGTGACGAACAGCACGACCGGGGCCGGGATTCCGGTGGATGGGACGGCACGGGCTCCACGTTCGAGCGGGTACCGCCGCAGGACCTCGAGGCCGAGCAGTCCGTTCTGGGAGGCATGCTGCTCTCCAAGGACGCCATCGCCGATGTAGTGGAGATCCTCAAGGGCCACGACTTCTACAAGCCGGCTCACGAAACCGTCTACACAGCCGTTCTCGACGTCTACGCGAAGGGTGAGCCGGCCGACCCCATCACGATCGCCGCGGAACTGACCAAGCGCGGTGAGATCAACAAGGTCGGCGGGGCCTCGTATCTGCACACCCTCGTCCAAACGGTGCCCACGGCGGCCAACGCGGCGTACTACGCGGAGATCGTGCACGAGCGCGCCGTGCTGCGCCGCCTGGTCGAGGCCGGTACCCGGATCACACAGATGGGGTACGCGGCCGACGACGACGTCGACGAGATCGTCAACCGGGCACAGGCCGAGATCTATGCCGTCACGGAACAGCGCACCAGTGAGGACTACCTCCCGCTCGGCGACATCATGGAAGGCGCGCTCGACGAGATCGAGGCGATCGGCTCACGCAGCGGTGAGATGACCGGTGTGCCCACGGGGTTCACGGACTTCGACTCGCTCACCAATGGGCTGCACCCGGGGCAGATGATCGTCATCGCCGCGCGTCCCGCGATGGGCAAGTCCACGCTTGCGCTGGACTTCGCCCGTGCCGCGTCCATCAAGCACAACCTGCCGAGTGTGGTCTTCTCGCTCGAGATGGGGCGCAACGAGATCGCGATGCGCCTGCTGTCCGCCGAGGCCCGGGTCGCCCTCCACCACATGCGGTCCGGCACGATGACCGACGAGGACTGGACCCGCCTGGCACGCCGGATGCCGGACGTGTCGGCGGCACCGCTCTACATCGACGACTCCCCGAACCTGTCGATGATGGAAATCCGCGCCAAGTGCCGTCGGCTGAAGCAGCGCAACGATTTGCGGCTGGTCGTCATCGACTACCTCCAGCTGATGCAGTCCGGCGGTTCCAAGCGGGCGGAGAGCCGTCAGCAGGAGGTCTCGGACATGTCCCGTAACCTCAAGCTGCTCGCCAAGGAACTGGAGTTGCCGGTCATCGCACTCTCCCAGCTCAACCGTGGTCCCGAGCAGCGCACCGACAAGAAACCGATGGTCTCCGACCTGCGTGAGTCGGGTTCCATCGAGCAGGACGCCGACATGGTCATTCTGTTGCACCGCGAGGATGCGTACGAGAAGGAGTCCCCGCGCGCGGGCGAGGCCGACCTGATCGTGGCCAAGCACCGAAACGGCCCGACGGCGACCATCACGGTCGCCTTCCAGGGCCACTACTCCCGCTTCGTGGACATGGCGCAGACCTGACCGGCCCCCTTCCTGGGGAGTAGCACCGCTGCCGGCCACGGTGTTGACTCTCCCGTATGTCCACAACTCTCGGTGTTTCCCGACCTGACCAGGCCGCCTACATGCTCCGAGCGGCAGCCGGCGCCGGCCGCGACTACAAGCGGGAGCTGATGGATCTGCTGGACGTTCAGCCGGGGCAGACGGCACTCGACGTGGGGTGCGGCCCGGGTGCGGACCTGCCGGAGCTGGCCGAACGCGTCGGTGTCAGCGGCACGGTGATCGGAGTCGACCGTGACCCGGCGATGCTCACCGAGGCCCGCCGACGTACGAGAGACCTGTCGGCGGTGGAGATCCGGGAGGGAGATGCGCACTGCCTGCCCGTCATGCCGGGGTCAGTGGACCGGGCCAAGATCGATCGAGTTCTCATGCACGTCGCCGAGCCCGTCGATGTCCTGGCACAACTCCACTCGGTCACCCGGCCGGGTGCGCTGATCGGTCTTGCCGAACCTGATTGGGACACCCTGACCGTCGACGCGGAGGATCTCGGCACAAGCCGCGCCTTCACGCGCTACACCACTTCAGAAGTGGTCCGTCATGCCACCATCGGCCGCAGCCTCGCCCGCCACGCGGAGCAAGCCGGCTTCACCGTAGAGACGGTGATCGCCACGACACCGGTCTTCCTCGACTTCCAGGACGCGGATCACACCCTGGGGCTGGGCCGTAACATGCAACAGGCCATCCAGGACGGTCACATCGACGAAGAACGTGGCCGTCGCTGGTTCACCTCTCTTTCCGAGGGAACCTTCTTCGCTTCCTTCATGCTCGTCAGCGTGGTCTGCTCCCGCTGACGAATATCCAGGACGGACGCGGCGCCGGCCGCTCCGGCGTTCCGGCCGCCGGCTTCCTACGGGCGGAGCCCTCACCTGGTGAACTGAGGGTATGTCGACACATCAGGAAGAACTGCTGGCCGGTACGCGTCGGGCGTTGCTGCACCGCATCGCCGTTGCCCAGACGGAGGAGCGTGCCCCGTCGCTCGTCGCGACCGTGGTACGGGGCGGAGAGGCCGTATGGACGGGGGCGCGGACGTCGGTGGAGGGGCATGAGCCGGACGAGGACGTGCAGTACCGCATCGGCTCCATCACCAAGACATTCACCGCCGTACTGGTTCTCCAGTTGCGCGATGAGGGGGTGATCGACCTCGGGGACCCGCTGGAGAAGTATCTGCCGGGTACGGGTGCAGGTGAGGCGACCCTCGCCGAGCTGCTCTCGCATGCCGGAGGTCTGGCGGCCGAGACGCCGGGGCCCTGGTGGGAACGCACCCCCGGCTCACTGCGGCCCGACCTGGCCGATGTCCTGGGCGAGCGGCCCCTGGTGCATCCGGTCGGCCGACGGTTCCACTACTCGAACCCCGGATACGCGCTGCTCGGCGCACTCGTGGAGAAGCTGCGCGGTGCCACGTGGGAGGAGGTACTCCGACGTGATGTGCTTGAGCCCTTGGGCCTGCGTCGGACGGGTGTGCGTCCGAAGACGCCGCATGCGGGTGGCTGGGCGGTGCATCCGTGGGCCGACGTGATGCTGCGCGAGCCGGCCGAGGATCTCGGGCGGATGGCTCCGGCGGGACAACTCTGGTCCACCACAGGTGACTTGGCACGCTTCGCGGCCTTCCTGGCCCACGGGAACGCACACGTACTGAATATCGAGTCGTTGCGGGAGATGAGGAGGCCTGCGGCGCCGGCAGAGGCAACGGACGTGGCGAGCGGCTATGCCTATGGCCTAGGGCTGGAGTTGCGTCACCGGGGCGGGCGGGCTCTCGTCGGACACACCGGATCCCTGCCGGGCTTCCTCGCCTGTCTTGCGATCGGCGTGGAGGACGACGTGGCCGCAGTGGTCCTGGCCAACTGCACTTCGGGGCCCATGCTGTTCCCGGTCGCTGCCGATCTCATCCGGATCGTCGCCGAGGCGGAACCGTGTATCCCTGCGCCCTGGCGGCCGTTGCGGGAGTTTGATTCCGCGGTGCTGGAGCTGGTGGGCCAGTGGTACTGGGGGACGCAGGGCTTCGCTCTGAGGCTGTCGGCCGACGGGCCGCTGTCGTTGGAGCCGCTGTCCGGCACGGGCCGTCGTGCCCGCTTCCGCTCGAACGGCGACGGAACCTGGACCGGACTGGAGGGTTACTACGCTGGAGAGCTCCTGAAGCCCGTACGGCGGCCGGACGGGTCGGTGAGCCATCTGGACCTGGGGTCCTTCGTGTTCAGCCGTCAGCCGTACGAGGACGGGGCTTCTGTACCGGGCGGAGTGGACCCTGAGGGATGGCAGGGGATCGGCTAGGACTCGCACACCAGACTTGCCCGGGGGTACCCAGGAGGGCTTGGGGTTACCGGGGTCCCCCCAGGGCTGTTTCACGTGAAACAGCCCTCCGTCGTCCTTACAGCGCCAGCTTGAAGCCCACGTGGGAAGCCGAGAAGCCGAGCCGCTCGTAGAACTGGTGGGCATCGGTGCGGGTGTTGTCGGAGGTCAGCTGGACCAATTGGCATCCCTGACGGCGAGACTCGCCGATGGCCCACTCGATGAGCCGGGTCCCCAGACCGCTGCCGCGCTCGTCGGCGTGGATGCGGACGCCTTCGATGATCGATCGCGTGGAGCCGCGACGGGACAGTCCGGGAACGATCGTGAGCTGGAGTGTGCCGACGACACGGTCTTTGTGGACTGCGACAACCAGGTGCTGGTTCGGGTCGGCGCTGAGCCGCTCCAGCGCGGCCAGGTACGGCCCAAGGTCGTCCGGAGACTCGCGCTGTGCCCCCAAGGGGTCGTCCGTGAGCATGCCGACGATCGCGGGGACGTCGCGGGCGGCCGCGACACGTATCTCAAGATCTTCCATGACGGCACCTTACGCAGGCGTGTGCCGACGGGGTCGGCTCATGCCGGTACGGATGCCTTCAAAGTCTCCACCGTGCGAACCAGCGGGGCCAGGTCGGGGTTCTTCGCCGCCGCGTCGAGTGCCTCGCGCAGTGCGGAGTCGTTGGTCGGCCGCGCCTTCTCGAGAAGGGCGAGGCCGGCCTGCGTGACGTTGGTGTAGATGCCGCGCCGGTCCGTGGGGCATAGGTAGCGCTCCAGCAGGCCGCGGTCCTCGAGCCGGGTGACCAGACGGGTGGTGGCGCTTTGGCTGAGCACGACCGCGTCTGCCACTTGCTTCATCTGGAGATGCCCCCCTTCGTCGTCGTGTTGCCGGCTCAACACGTCGAGCAGGGAGTACTCCCGCACGCTCAGATCGTGCTGGACCTGAAGAGCCCGCTCGATGTGGGCCTCGATTCTCCCGTGCAGCAGGGAGAGTGCGCACCAGCCCTGCGCAAGGGCGGTGAGTGCGGGGTCCGTGGCTGTCATTGGCGTTTCCCTCCGTCCAGGAGCTGCTGGAACCAGGATAGAGCAACAATGAAATAGACCGCGTTTGCAGGTAGGCCGCGTGTGCAACTATTGTCGGAGCGCGCAAAGTGATTCTGCAATCGTTTGGGAAGGGTTGTCTCCTCATGCCTCTCGCGCTTCTGGCCCTCGCGATCGGGGCCTTCGGGATCGGAACGACCGAGTTCGTGATCATGGGTTTGCTGCCCGAGGTCGCCGGCGACTTCGGCGTCTCCGTCCCCACGGCCGGTCATCTGGTGACCGGCTACGCCCTGGGCGTCATGCTCGGCGCCCCGCTGATGACCGTGCTCGGCACCAAGATCTCCCGCAAGCGGATGCTGATGCTGCTGATGGGTCTGTTCATCGCCGGGAACCTGCTCTCGGCCCTGGCCCCGGTCTTCGGCCTCATGCTGCTCGGGCGGGTAATCGCCTCGCTGGCCCACGGCGCCTTCTTCGGGATCGGCTCGGTGGTTGCAGCCGGTCTGGTCGCTCCGCACAAGAAGGCCGGAGCCATTGCCCTGATGTTCACCGGGCTGACCGTGGCCAATGTCGTCGGTGTTCCCCTGGGCACCCTTGTCGGCCAGTCGGCCGGTTGGCGCATCACGTTCGGGCTCGTCGCCGTGCTCGGTGTCATCGGACTGGCCGGCATCGCCGGGCTCGTTCCCGACCTTCCCGCGCCCGAGGGCGTACGGCTACGTCATGAACTGGCAGCCTTCAAGAACGTCCAGGTACTGCTTGCCATGGCGATGACCGTTCTTGGATTCGGCGGTGTCTTCGCGGCCATCACCTACATCGCGCCGATGATGACGCAGGTCGCCGGCTTCGCGGACGGATCCGTCACCTGGCTGCTGGTCCTCTTCGGCCTGGGCATGGTCGGGGGCAATCTCGTCGGCGGCAGGTACGCGGACCGTGCCCTGATGCCCTTGCTGTACGTGTCTCTGAGCGCTCTCGCCGTCGTCCTCGCGCTCTTCACCCTGACCGCGCATCACAAGGTCCTGGCGGCCGTCACGATCATCCTGATCGGAGGCCTGGGCTTCGCCACCGTCCCGCCTCTGCAGAAGCGTGTTCTTGACCAGGCCCACGGCGCCCCCACGCTGGCCTCGGCCGTGAACATCGGCGCCTTCAACCTCGGCAACGCCCTGTCCGCCTGGCTCGGTGGCCTGGTGATCGCGTCGGGCCTCGGCTACACCGCGCCCAACTGGGTCGGCGCCGTCCTCGCCGCGAGCGCCCTGGTGCTGGCCTTCGTCTCCGCAGCCCTCGACCGTCGTGAAAAGGCCCTCAGCGCCGTGGGCGCCGACCAGGTGCCCGCCGAGCGGGGGGCCGCGGTCCTCCACTGACCGGGGCGCCTGCGGACACGGAGGGTGCGAGGGCCACCCCCCTGCCCTCCGTGTCCACAGGCGCCCTCGCCACCACAGCCGACATCACCTTCCCCACCAACATCACTTCCTTCACGGACCTCACCGCTTCAAGCGGCATCCTCCGTACACCGAGGAGTACCCGTTCATGAACACCACCGCTGTCGCCCCACTCACCGCCGCCGAGGCCGAAGCCCTCGTCATGGCCGCGCACCGGGCCGCCGAGTCTGCCGGGGTCACCGTGAGCGTGACCGTCCTGGACGCGGGCGGACATCTGCTCGCCTTCCGGCGGGACGACCGTGCCGTGCTGATCTCCGGCGAGACCAGCACCCGCAAGGCATATACCGCTCTTCAACTGAACACGCCCACCGCAGACCTCGTCGACGCCGTACAGCCCGGAGGGATCTTCCACACCCTGCCCACCGCACTCGACCGGCCGTTGTTGTTCATCGCGGGGGGCGTGCCCGTCCAGCGTGGCGGCCGTCCGATCGGCGCGATCGGCGTCGGGGGCGGTGCACCGGAGCAGGATCACTCCTTCGCCATGGCTGCCGTGGACGCCCTCGTCCAGGGCTTGCGGCGCCCATAGCGCGTACGCCGGTTCCCGGTACATCGGGAACCGGCGTCGTCGTGTCCGGAGGCGTCAGCCTGCCGCGACCGTCACAGGGGCGAACCTTCGGGTCCAGTCGCCGGGTAGCTCCGTGATTCCGTACGTCATCACAGCGTTGAAGGCGATGGACTCCAGACCATGGCCCTTCGCCCATGCCAGCAACTCTTCGTGCCGCACGTCGATGTCGGTGCGCAACGGCCGGTCGGTGTGGGCGGCGAGCGAGGCGAGGAGCGCCGTGGCCGTGGGGATGTCGCGGGCGATCAGCGGACCCACGACGTGGGTGTCCATATTGGGCCACGCGGCGGCGTAGCCGACGATCCGGCCGTCCTCCTCGGCCACGCGCAACTGGTCGGCGAATGCGGGCAACCGGGTGACGATGTGTGTGCGGTCCGCCCCGAATACCTCCTCGTCCAGCCGGAGAAGGGTGGGCAGATCCTCGGCGGTCGCAGCTCGGGTGGACACCCCCACTACGTGTCCGCCCGCGCCCGGGACGAAGCGCCCGTGGAGCGTCTCCGCCCGGCCGGTGACCTTGAAACCGAGCTCTTCGTAGAGTGGGCGGCCGTTTGGTGTCGCGTGCAGCGTCAGTGGGGTGGCGTCCATCTCTGAGACCACGTGGCGCATCAGACGGCGTCCGACGCCCTGCCGGGCATGCCGTTCCGCGACCAGGAACATGCCGATGGCGCCGAGTGTGGGTTGTTCCTGGGGCCCGTACTCGGTGACGACGCAGGCGGAGGCCAGTCCGCCGTCGGGATCATCGATGCCGTAGCCCTTGCCGGCGGAGAGGAGGAGTCTCCACTTGTGCTCTTCACGTGGCCACCCCCGGTCCTCGGACAAGTCGGCGCAGGCCGAGAGATCGCGGAATGTCAGACGACGGATGGGCAGAGAAGCAAAGGGAGGTGTCGGCACGCAGGTCAGGCTGTCCGACGTCGACGACGGCGTCCACTTGTTTCCAAAGGTCGAGGCAGCCACTCAGCCACGTGGAGGCCCATGCAGGGCGCGGTTTCGAACACGGGATGTTTCACGTGAAACGCGCGAAACCGGCTAGGTTTTCGGGTGGGTCAGTCCAGGTCGGGGGCTTGCAGCGCGCGCACACCCTCGATGTTGCCGTCCAGATAATGCCGCAGTGACAGCGGGACGAGGTGCACGGAGGCGATGCCCACACGGGTGAACGGCACGCGGACGATCTGGTACTCCCCGGCGGGTTCGTCGACCTCTGGGCCGTGCCGCAAGGACGGGTCCATGGACTCGAGGTGGCAGACGAAGAAGTGCTGCACCTTCACACCGGTGGCGCCGCCGTCCGCACCGATGTGCTCCACCGTATCGACGAAACAGGGCACCACGTCGGTGATCTTGGCGCCGAGCTCTTCGTACACCTCTCGGTGAAGAGCGTCGACGACGGTCGAGTCCTCCGGCTCGACACCGCCGCCCGGGGTGACCCAGTAGGAATCCACACCGGGCTTGGTGCGTTTGATCAGGATCAGGTGGTCGTCGTCCAGCAGAACGGCTCGAGCGGTGCGCTTGACCACAGGTCGGACGGTCATGGAGGAAATGTGGCCCAGCTAGTTCCACGTGAAACATTGCGACACATCATCGACCGGATTTCCGGCGTGGGGCGCCCGGCGTGGACTACCCGACCAGAGGGTCAGCACCAGCCGGTGGCTGCCTGCTGCAGTGCCTCATGAGCACGTGCGACATGCGGCATGGCCAGGGCGCCGTTACGGACCACCAGGAAGTATGTACGCAACGGCGGCACCGCGGGCTCGTGCAGGGCGGTGACATCCCCCCTTTCGAGTGCGGCCGTACACAGGTACCGGGGCAGCACAGCCAGCCCGGCACCCGCGATGGTGCAGGCCAGCACCGCGCGTAGATCCGGGACGACGACAGCGCCCGCGGTGACAGGCCGGGAGTCGAAGACGGAGGCCCAGTAACGGGAGACGAGAGGGAGCGACTCGTGCACCTCGATCACCGGGATCTGTTCCAGCTCGGACACCCCGGCGGGATGGACCCTGCCGGCATCGAACCGCTCGGCCCAGCAGGGCGCGGCGACCAGGACGTGTTCTTCGTCGCAGAGCGGAGTCGCCGAGAGCGGAGCGCCGCGTGGTCGGACCGTGCTGATGGCCAGATCGTGTCGCCCGGCGGCCAGCCCTTCCAGCGTCTCCTCGGCGGTTCCGAAGGAGGCACGCAGAGCGAAGCTCTGGCCGTTCCGGGGCAGTGCGGTGAGGGCGGGCACTACCCGCTCGGACGTGAACTCCATAGGTCCGGCCAGGTGCAGCGTCCGCGAGGAGAAGTCCTCGTCGAGCCCGGTCTCGGTGATTTCCACCAGGGCGTCGAGGTGGGGCGCGGCTTTGTGGGCGAGCTCGTCCCCGATGGTCGTGGGTGTCACGCCACGGGCCTGCCGCAGGAACAGCGGTCGCCCCAGCTGTCGCTCCAGGGTCCGGATCTGGGAGGTCACGGCCGGCTGGGAGAGGCCGAGCAGGGCGGCGGCGCGGGTGAAGGAACCGGCTCGGTGCACGGTCACGAAGGTCCGTAACAAGGCCAGATCCACAGCACACCCTCCCGTTTGTCGGCCCCGCTGCCGCTCCGGCACAACTATAAATATGTCGATAGGTCGCTGTCGCTACAGTGATTGGACACTGACAATGAGTCAACTAGCCTTGGTCGCGTGGTTCTTCGCGCGCGTAGAACCGGGACGGTCCGAGCCACGAGGGGGGAGGCTCGGACCGTCCGTCCTCGGGAGCCCGGCGCCTGGCGACCCGCCCGGACGGACCGGTCAGCCGGCCGACTCGTCCAGTGCGCGCAGCACGTCCGCCACCAGATCGGCAGGGTCCTCGGCACCGACGGAGAAGCGGACGAAGCCATCCGGTACCGCGTCCCCACCCCACCGACCCCGTCGCTCGGCTGTGGACCGCACACCGCCGAAGCTCGTCGCATCGTCCACGAGCCGCAGCTCGTCGAGGAAGCGGTCCGCACGCGCGCGTGAGGGCAGCGTGAAGGACACCACACATCCGTAGCGCCGCATCTGCCGTGAGGCGATCTTGTGAGAGGGATCGTCCGGCAGCCCCGGATAGCGCAGCCCCGTCACCTCGGGCCGTTCCCGCAGTGTCTGGGCGAGCGTCAGCGCCGTGGTGTTCTGCCGGTCGACCCGCAACTGGAGTGTGGCGATCGAACGGTGCGCGAGCCAGGCCTCCATGGGGCCGGTAATGGCACCGGCGATCTTGCGCCAGCGGCGTACGGCGGCCATCGCCTCGGCGTCGCGGCCGGCGACGTATCCCAGGAGGATGTCGCCGTGTCCGGTGAGCTGCTTGGTACCGCTGGCCACGGTGAAGTCGGCACCCAGCTCCAGCGGGCGCTGGCCGAGCGGTGTCGCCAGAGTGTTGTCGACGGCGACCAGCGCACCACGTGCGTGTGCCGCCTCGGCGAGCCGCCGCACGTCGCACACGTCGAGCCCGGGGTTCGACGGAGTCTCGATCCACAGCAGTCTCGCGCCGTCGAGGAGATCGAGCTGGGCGTCGCCCCCGGTCGGTGCGGTGCGCACCTCGATGCCGTACGCCTCCAGCTGGGCGCGCACCAGGGGCAGTGCCTGGTAGCCGTCGTTCGGCAGGACAGCCACGTCCCCGGAGCGGAGCTGGGAGAAGAGCACCGAGGAAATCGCGGCCATGCCCGAGGGGAACACCAGGGTTTCGACACCGTCCTGCTCCGGCGCCTCCAGCTCTCCGATGGCCCGCTCCAGCAGCGTCCAGGTCGGGTTCTCGTCCCTGCCATAGGTGTAGGGACCGGTGGGGTCGCCGGGCAGGTGGAAGTGGGCGGCGAAGACGGGGCCGGGCAGGGTCGGTTCGTGCTTGGCCGGCTCGGGCAGCCCGGCCCGCACCGCGCGCGTGCCCTCACCCGGAGACGCTCCCCCCGCGCCCGCCCCGTAGCCGCCGGTCATCCTCGAATCGCTCATGTCGCCCGTCCTTCCGCCTGCTCACGTACCGAGGAGAGCAGCCCGGCACTCGCCGCTTCCACCATCTCAAGACATGCGTGGAAGCCGTCCGCCTCCCCGTAGTAAGGGTCCGGTACGTCCAGATCGTCGCCCGCTTCGGGGTCGTACGAGCGCAACAGGCGTACCTTGCCTGCGTCCCGCGGGGTGGGGGCCAGACGGCCCAGGGTTCTGAGGTGACCCGTGTCGAGGGCGATGACCAGATCGAGGCGGGCGAACCAGGAGGGGTCGAACCGCCGGGCGGTGTGGTCTGCGGCGTAGCCGCTCTCCTCAAGGACGGCCACCGTGCGTGCGTCGGCGCCGTCGCCCTCGTGCCAGCCGTCGGTACCGGCGCTGTCGGCCTCTACCACGCCGTCGAGGCCGGCCTCCGCGACGCGCGCGCGGAAGACGGACTCGGCCATCGGGGAGCGGCAGATGTTGCCGGTGCAGACGAAGCAGACGCGGTAGACCATGGTGCTCAGTCTCCGTCGGGCAGGACGACGTTGAGGGCCCAGGAGACGACCGAGATGACCAGACCGCCCAGCACTGCCGTCCAGAAGCCCTCTACATGGAAACTCAGGTCGAACACGTCGGCGAGCCAGGAGGTGAGCAGCAGCATCAGAGCGTTCACCACCAGCGTGAACAGCCCGAGAGTCAGGATGAGCAGCGGGAGGCTGAGGAGCTGCACGAGTGGCTTGACCAGGAAGTTCACCACGCCGAAGATCAACGCGACGAGTATGAGGGTACCGATCTCCTTACCCGTGTTGTCGCCGGTCAGGGTGATCTTGTCGATCAGCCACACCGCGACCGCGAGGGCTGCGGCGTTGGCGATCGTCTTGACTACGAAATTCTTCATGTGTCTGATCGTGGCAGACAGGACCGGACGTGAGCAGTGAGGCAGGGGCGGACAAGGCTATGAAGGCATTCCGGCTGGACGAACTGGAGACCGAACGCGCCGCCAACGAGGGTGCTTACCTCCAGTTCCTGCGGGAGCGGAACATGTCGGTCGGCCTGTACGCCCTGGACGCGGGCGAGCAGGATCCACAGCAGCCGCACGGCCAGGACGAGGTGTACTTCGTCGTCAGTGGCAGGGCGTCGATCACCGTCGGAATGGAGACCACGCAGGTGGCCCGCGGCAGCATTGTGTACGTGCCGGCCGGGGTCGCGCACAAGTTCCACCACATCAGTGAGGACCTGAGGGTCCTGGTGGTTTTCTCTCCCCCCGAGAGCTGAGCAGCGGTCTCCGGGTTCCCTAGGGGACCGCTCAGGGGAGGACAAGGGATCAGAGGCCCCCAGCAGGGCTCCTGCCGCCCTAGCATCGAGTGCAGGACATCATTCACGCGACCCGGTACGAGACGGGCGGAGCAGGTAAGGACGAAGGCGATGCGAGAGATCTTCATGGGACTGCCGTGGTGGGTGAAGTGGATCGCGGTGCCGGTCATCGCTCTGGTCGTGTTCGGCGGCCTGATAGCCAGCGTGGTCGGATTCGTGATCGGGCTGCTCTTCAAGGTATTGGTCTTCGTCGCCCTGGTCGGCGGACTCATCTACGTCGTAAGGAAGTTCACGTCGAGTTCGACGTCGCGTGGCGACTGGTGAGCCTCACGGGGAGCCGGTGAAGCGGTAACAGCCGGCGCCGGTTCCCTCGGGTGGGGGAAGTTTCCCGGACGGACCGTCTGTCCGCGGTGACAGACGGTTAGAGTCCGGAAGGCCATGCGGGGACGATCCCCGCGAGCGGCGTACACCCCCACCCGTGTTCCCCCGCACGGGCTGCCCCCTCGCTCCGGGAGTGACCCTTGGCCACGGCTGCCACCGTCCCCGCACATCTGTCCGCCGTCCCCTGCCAGCCCCATGCGCGCGCAGCGTCCGAGCCGGCGCCCACCACGACCCTCATCGGCTCGGTGCAGCGCGCGATGCGTCTACTGGAGTCCGTCGCGGGACACGAGTCCGGTGCCCCGGCCAAACAGTTGGCCCGTGAGACCGGGCTGGCGCTTCCCACGGCCTACCACCTGCTGCGCACCCTTGTGCATGAGGGCTATTTGCGCCGAGACAAGGGGCTGTTCTTCCTCGGCGACGCGGCCGAGCGGCTGACCAGCAATGGAGCCCCGCAGAAACGTCGCAGCACGGTCGTTGCCGCGCTCGCGCGCTGGCGTGACACGATCGGGGCCCCCGTGTACTACGCGGTGTACCGCGAGGGCGAGATCGAGCTGGTGTGCGTCTCCGACACTCCAGGCAATCCCGCGGTCCAGGAGTGGGCCGACTTCCGGGCGACCGGCCACGCGCACGCCATCGGGCAGTGCCTGCTGTCCCAGCTCGACGAGGTCGCGCGCCGGGACCACCTCGACCGTTACCCGGTGCAGCCCGTCACGCCGTACACGGTGCGCGACGGGCACAGCCTGCTCCGGCGCCTGGAGCGGACGCGTCGCCTGGAGCCGGTGTTCGCGCGTCAGGAGTACGCGCTGGGGACGGTGTGCGCGGCCGTCCCGATCACGGCCGGTGCCACGGCCGCGACGATCGCCGTCTCCCTACCGGTCCATCAGGTCCACCGGCTGCACCCTGCCGCCCAGCAGTTGCAGACGGAAGTGGGTCGCCTGCTGGGGCCTTTGGCACTCTCTATCAGTATCTGAAAAATCACTCCTTGTAATTCATTGTGTACGTTGAGCAAGATTCATCCAGTGTCAGGGGTCCATTCCAGGCCGGTCCGTAGCGAATGACGGGGTAGGCGATGCGCGAGTCCGTGCAGGCAGAGGTCATGATGAGTTTTCTTGTGTCGGAGGAGTTGTCCTTCCGTATCCCGGTGGAGCTCCGCTACGACACCTGTGATCCCTACGCCGTACGGCTGACCTTCCATCTTCCCGGTGACGCGCCGGTGACCTGGGCGTTCGGTCGGGAATTGCTGATCGACGGCGTGGGCAGGCCGTGCGGTGAGGGCGACGTACGTGTTTCACCGGTCGACCCCGATGCCCTGGGTGAGGTGCTGATCCGGCTTCAGGTCGGAGGCGACCACGCGCTGTTCCGTTCGTCGACGGCGCCGCTCGTGGCCTTTCTCGACCGCACCGACAAGCTGGTGCCGCTGGGTCAGGAGGGAGCGCTAGCCGACTTCGACGCCCATCTCGACGATGCGTTGGACCGCATCCTGGCGGAGCAGAGCGCCGGGTGAAGCGTTCCGACCCCGGACGGCTTGTGGCGGAACCCTTCACCGTGTTCCGCCCGACCGTGCAGGAATGCTTCCGCGGTGGTGACCGAGCGGCTCCGGTGCCGGTATGACCAGCAATTGGTAATCGGTGGCCGACGGTCGACCACCGGAGTACGGGTTGCCGGGTGAGCGGCCGCGGACGGTCAGAAGACGGCGCGGCGCGCGGTCCGGCGCCGGTGGGGTCAGCGCTTCCGGCGCCTGCCCCGCCCACCGCGTGCCGGAGCCGACCGGCCGCCTTCCTCGGCCGCTCCCTGCGTGGTCGGGCGGTCGGCCGAGACCACCAGGGCAGCCAGCACCGTGGTGACCGGAACTGAGGCGACCAGGCCGATCGAGCCGATCAGCGTACGCACGATCTCCTCCGCCACCAGCTCACTGTTGGTGACCGTCCCCACGCTGCTCTGCGCGATGGAGAACAGCAGCAGCAAGGGCAGCGCGGCGCCCGCGTAGGCGAGGACCAGGGTGTTGACGACGGACGCGATGTGGTCGCGGCCGATGCGGATACCCGCGCGATACAGCCCGCGCCAGCCCAGCGACGGGTTGGCCTCGTGCAATTCCCATACGGCCGATGTCTGTGTGACCGTCACGTCGTCGAGTACACCGAGCGACCCGATGATGACCCCGGCCAGCAGCAGACCGCTCATGTCGATATCCGGGTAAAGTCCGTGGATCAGACCGGTGTTGTCGTCGGTGTCGCCGGTCAGCGCCGCCCAGCTGATGAAGACCGAACCCAGAAAGCCGATCAGCAGCAACGAGATCAGGGTGCCGAGCACAGCCACAGAGGTGCGCGCCGACAGCCCGTGACAGAGATACAGGGCTTGCAGCATGATGGCGCTCGCCCCCACCACCGCCACGACCAGGGGGTTCGAACCCTGCAGGATCGCGGGCAGGATGAAGAAGTTCAGCACCAGGAAGCTGACCGCCAGCGCGACCAGTGCCATCACACCGCGCAGCCGTCCGACAGCGACGACGGCGACCGCGAAAATGCCGGCGAGCAGGGCCAGCGGTACGCGCCGGTTCACATCCGCCACCGAGTACTGGAGGTCCTTCGGTGCGGAGGGCTCGTAGGCGACCACGACCCCCTGACCCTCGCTCAGCTGACGTGACTGGTCCGGCTGCACGATCTCGGTGAAGGTGCGGCCCGCATCGTCGCCGGTGTCGACCCGGATGGTCGCTTTCTTGCACGTGCCGTCCGCCTGCTGCTGAGCGGAGGACCCCTCGGCCGTCGAGATGTCGCCGGTCGGGACGCCTCCGGATGCGTTGACGGACGAACAGCTCACCTCGGCCACCTTGGTGACCGTGGCCTGCTGAGTCTGCCGGTCGAAACCGACACCGGTCCGCTCGTGGCCGGGTGTGCCACCCGGCCACAGCACTGCGAGGCCGATCAGCACCGCCGCACCGAACGGGATGAGGACCGCCGCGATGACCTTGCGCAGGTGCTTCGAGACGGGAGCGGCCGGGCCGTGGCTGTGACTGTGCCCATGCCCGCCGGCGGGGCCCTGGCCATGCTCGTGCCCACCGTCGCCCGGAGACGGACCGCCGTGCCCGCCAACCGAGTTCGGTCCGCCGCCGGAGTTCGGGCCGCGGCCGCCGGCGCCGGGGTCCGGGCTGTGGTCATGACCCGGACCGTGAGCCTGGCCGCGGGCTCGACCCTGCCCTTGCCCTCCTTGCCCTCCTTGCCCCTGCCCCTGCCTGTGGCCCGGGCCCGGGCGGCTCGCGCCGGGCCCGGGGGCCCGACCGGAAGGTTCGAAACCCGGGCCCACGGGCCCCGGGCCGGCGGGCCCGTCGGGGCTTCTGGGGCCAGGGTTTCCAGGGCCGGGCAGGTGGTTCTGTGCCGCCGGTACCTCGCCGGGGCGGTGTCCATGCCCGAACCAGTCTTCGGAGCCGGGGCTGTCTCCCTGAACGTCCCCATGGCCCAGGCCGGTGCCGGCTGCGGGTCCTCTGCCACGGCCGCCGCCGATTCGGCCGCCGGAGCCACGGGATGGTTCGGGCGGTGGGTACGGGGGAGGTTGCGTCGAGGTCACCGCCTGATCATCGCAAGAACAACGAGGGCCCTCTGTTCACCGCGCCAGGATTCCCGCTAGCGTGGAGGTACCTTTTTTGTACACGCGGGAGCTCGGAGCACCGGGCTGAGAGGGCGCTGACCTCCGTCCCAGCGACGTTCCACATGAAACATCACATGTCCGAGTGATGTTTCACACGGAACGTCGGCAGACGGAAACTGCTGCGTCGACCGCTGAACCTGTTACCGGGTAATGCCGGCGTAGGGAGTAGGTCTCATGACCAACAAGGACGCACGCACGCCTGCCTCCACCCAGAAACCGACGGAAGCGTCGGTGGGGGAGGAGGCCGGGAAGTCCATCGGCTGGCACAAGGCGTACGTCGAGGGCACACGCCCCGGCCTGCGGGTGCCGGTCCGTCAGGTACACCTCACCAACGGGCAGTCGGTCACGCTGTACGACACATCGGGCCCGTACACCGACCCCCTGGTCGACACCGATGTGCGCAGAGGGCTGGCGCCGGTGCGGGAGAACTGGATCACCGCGCGCGGTGACACCGAGGAGTACGCGGGCCGTCCGGTCCGCCCCGAGGACGACGGGATCAGGCACACCTCGCCGCGCGGTGGACTGCGCAATCTCGACGCGGTGTTCCCGGGCCGGCCCCGTCAGCCGCGCCGGGGCCGCGCGGGTGGGGTGAGCGGGGCGGTCACGCAGCTGGCGTACGCGCGCCGCGGTGAGATCACGCCCGAGATGGAGTACGTGGCCATCCGGGAGAACGTATCGCCGGAGGTCGTGCGTGAGGAGATCGCGGCAGGCCGCGCGGTGCTGCCCGCCAACGTCAACCACCCGGAGACCGAGCCGATGATCATCGGCAAGCGGTTCCTGGTGAAGGTCAACGCCAACATCGGTAACTCCGCGGTGACCTCCTCCATCGAGGAGGAGGTGGAGAAGATGACCTGGGCGACCCACTGGGGCGCCGACACGGTCATGGACCTGTCCACCGGTCGCAACATCCACACCACCCGGGAGTGGGTGCTGCGCAACTCCCCCGTCCCCATCGGCACCGTGCCGCTCTACCAGGCGCTGGAGAAGGTCGACGGCAGGGCCGAGGAGCTGACCTGGGAGATCTACAAGGACACCGTCGTCGAGCAGGCCGAACAGGGCGTGGACTACATGACGGTCCATGCGGGGGTACGGCTGGCGTACGTGCCGCTCACCGCCCACCGCAAGACGGGCATCGTCTCGCGCGGCGGCTCGATCATGGCGGCGTGGTGCCTGGCGCACCACAAGGAGTCGTTCCTGTACGAGAACTTCGAGGAACTCTGCGAGATCCTCGCGGCGTACGACGTCACGTACTCGCTCGGCGACGGTCTCCGGCCGGGCTCGATCGCCGACGCCAATGACGAGGCGCAGTTCGCGGAACTGCGCACGCTCGGGGAACTCAACCGGATCGCCAGGCGTTTGAATGTGCAGACCATGATCGAGGGCCCGGGGCATGTCCCGATGCACAAGATCAAGGAGAACATCGACCTTCAGCAGGAGATCTGCGATGAAGCCCCGTTCTATACGCTCGGCCCGCTGACGACGGACGTCGCGCCCGCGTACGACCACATCACTTCCGGTATCGGCGCGGCGATGATCGCATGGTGGGGCACGGCCATGCTCTGCTATGTCACGCCCAAGGAGCACCTGGGCCTGCCGGATCGCGACGACGTCAAGACCGGTGTCATCACCTACAAGATCGCCGCCCATGCCGCCGACGTCGCCAAGGGGCATCCGGGGGCGCAGGAGTGGGATGACGCCCTGTCCGACGCGCGCTTCGAGTTCCGGTGGGAAGACCAGTTCAACCTGGCTCTCGACCCGGACATGGCAAGGGAGTTCCACGACGAGACGCTTCCGGCGGAGCCCGCGAAGACGGCGCACTTCTGCTCGATGTGCGGGCCGAAGTTCTGTTCCATGAGGATCAGCCGGAGCATCACGGAGCGGTTCGGCGAGACTTCGGAGGAGGGTGCGTCGGCCGAGGAGATCGCCGAGGGGATGCTGCGGAAGTCGAAGGAGTTCGCCGAGGCGGGCAACCGTGTGTACCTGCCGTTGACGGACTGAACGAACAAGCGGACCGAATGGACAAAGGGGCGGGCCGTTCGGGCCCGCCCTCTCGCTCCTCGGGAGGACGGGTCGGCAGACTGGATGTCATGACAGCGAGATCAATGAGCAAGGGGTCCAACCTTCCCGTCGACGCCCAGGCGGTGCGCGTCGAGCTCGCTTGGGCCGCTGGGGCCGGTGTGCCCGACATCGACGGGTCGGCTCTGCTGCTCACGAAGACCGGGCGGGCGCGGGACGACGGCGACTTCGTCTTCTACAACCAGCCGCGGCACACCTCCGGCGCCGTGACGCACCTGGGGAAGCGGAGCGCCGCCGGCGCCGCGACCGACACGGTCGAGGTGGACCTGCGCCTGCTGGAACCGGCCGTCGAGAGAGTCGTGCTGTGCGCGTCGTCCGACGGCGGGACGTTCGGCCAGGTGCCGGGACTGATGCTCAGGCTGCTCGAGGCCGGTACGGGAGCCGAGATCGCGCGGTTCGACATGGTGGCCGGGACGGAGACCGCGTTCATCGGCGGTGAGCTGTACCGGCGGCAGGGAAAGTGGAAGTTCCGTGCGGTGGGGCAGGGATACGCCGCGGGGCTCGCGGGGCTGGCCACCGACTTCGGTATCACCGTGGACGATGCTCCCCGGACGGCAGCGGACTCCACGACGGCTGCCGGCTCCACCACGGCACCTGGCGCGACGAGGACTCCTGCCGCGGCCACAGTGTCACCAGTCCCGCCCGCGGTACCCACCACCCCGCCCCAGCCCCCGGTCGCGCCGGCCACCTCCGCCCCGGTGCCCCCTGCCCCCGTTCCTCCGTCCGTCCCGTCGGCCGTCCCCCCGACCGCTCCACGGCTCACCAAGGGTGAGGAGCGGCTGCCGGTGGACATGCGCAAGCGGCTGTCCCTGCGCAAGGAGCAGGTGGCGGTCAGCCTGCGCAAGCACGGGGCCGCCGGGGTCACCGCGCGCGTGGTCCTCGTACTGGACGCCTCCGGTTCCATGTCCTTCCTGTACTCCAAGGGAGTGGTGGCGGACGTCGTCGAACGGATGGCCGCGGTTGCCGCGCAGCTGGACGACGACGGTGAGATGCAGGCCTGGACGTTCGCCTCGCATCCGGCGCGGCTGCCGGACCTGCTCCTGGGCGAGCTGCCCGAATGGCTCCGGCTGCACGTACGGGTGGGAGAGATGAGCCTCTTCCGGCGCGGACGGAAGAAGGGGCTGGACCCGCGCCAGGTCGACATGCGGGAGGTCGGCATCCAGAACGAGGAACAGAAGGTCATCGCCGAGGTCCGCTCGTTCGTCAGGGACAGCCCCGCGGCGGCCCCGACGCTTGTGCTGTTCTTCTCCGACGGCGGTGTCTACCGGAATACCGAGATCGAACGGGAGCTCCGCGAAGCGGTGGAGGAACCGATCTTCTGGCAGTTCGTGGGCCTCGGCCGGGCGAACTACGGCGTGCTGGAGCGGTTCGACACGCTGCCCGGACGCCGCGTCGACAACGTCGGGTTCTTCGCCGTCGACGACATCGGCACTGTGCCGGACCCGGAGTTGTACGACCGCCTGCTGTCCGAGTTCCCCCAGTGGATCACCGCAGCGGGCCAAGCGGGCATTCTCCGACCCTGAAGACCGCTCCTCAGGCCTGTACGGGCACAGGGCGGCGAAGCCGGGCCCACCCCGGCTCACGCCCCTCGGTGCGGAGCTCTGGGACGGGCTCCGCCGGTGAGGGAGCGCATGCCGACGGCTGGGCGGTCCGCATGCTTCGGCTCGTCCGGTGGGGCCGGCTCCGGTGGGGCCGGCTCCGGTGGGGCCGGCTTATTCGATTGTTCCGGCTATTCGGGCTTGTGTTCCGGCCCTCCGAAGTCCGGGCTGCTGTAGTCCGGACTCGAGTAGCTCGGCCGTCGGCCGCGGTTCGTACCCTCGCCGGGACTGGTGAACCCCGGCCGGTCGTATCCGAGATGCGGGATGCGGCCGGCCGGTTCGGACGGCGCCGCGGAGTGCAGTGCGGCCGCGGCACCCGGGTCGGCGAGCGCGTCCCGCAGGAACGGGATGATCCCCTGTTCCCGCAGTGCCTCGTGCCAGGCTTCCCTGGCCAGGGACAGCTCCTCGTCGGCTTCACCGTACGGCCCGCTCCGGGCCGAGGGCTTGTTGCGCAGGGCGGTCAGCAGCAGACCCACCGCGGCGACCAGGATGGCGACCGCGGTCACGGCGCCGAATGTCCAGCCCGTGGTGAGCATGGTCCGGGCGAAGACCGCGCCGGGATCGAGCATGCGCAGGATGTAACCGACGAGCAGGAATATCGCGGCCGCGGTGCCGGCCAGAACAGGTGCCAGGACGGCGATGACGGCGACGGCGCCCGCGCCGGCGGTCTCGGCGACCTCTCCCATGGTGGTGGCGAGCCCCGCCGTTTCCGGCCCCGGCTCGGAGGAGCCGGATGCCCGGGTGGGCGGGGTGGACGACGCCGGTGGCCGGCGCAGTTCCTCGCGGACCTTGGTGTAGTGCTGGTATTCGGTTGCCGCGGCCACCGTGATGATCGCGGTGGCGTTGAGTGCCATCGTGCGCAGTTGTTCGGAGGTGAGCCGCTGTCCGACCGTGGCCAGTTCCGGGCGTTGTGGTGCGGAGCGCAGCACCGCATCGAGAATCCGCGCGTAATCCTGGCGGTCCTCGGTCAACAGATGCTGCGGAACGCTGTTCATGTGCATCCCCCGATGCTCCGTAGGGCTTGTGACTCGGCATGCCGACGAGCCGTTGGGCAGAAACGGAGGGGAGCCTGCTACGGATAGGTCGATGGTAGAGCGCCAACGGTGCACCGTGACAGGGGGTTTACCGAAATTGGCCTTGGTTCGGTGTGGTTCCGGGCCGGGGGTGCCGGGTCCGGAACCCGCTCACTGGGCGAGCGGCAGTCGCTGGACCAGCAGCTTTCCGTCCATCGTCACGCCACCGTCCATCGCGATGGCCAGTCCCTCGGCATAGACGTGCGGACCCTCGACGACAGGACCGTTGCCGTCCTCGCCGTCCTCGGAGCCTACTTCGCCCAGCAGATACGGAATGGGGCTGTGCCCGTGAACAACCCGGGTGCCGCCGTACGTATCCAACAGCGAGCGCACCGCTTCGGCGCCGCCCTCGTCGCGGAAGGAGAACCGCTTGGTGAACTTGCGGAACAGGTCCCAGACCTCGTCGGCGTCGTTGCGGGTGATCGTCTCGCGGACGGTGTCGTTGACTTCCTCGATGGAACGGCCGTAGTCGAGGTAGGCAGTGGTGTCGGAATGCAGCAGCAGATGGTCGTCGACGGTCTCGACGGCGTCCAGGCGGGCCATCCACTGCAGGTGGTGGTCCTGAAGGCGGTCCATGTCGGTCTTCTGCCCGCCGTTGAGCAGCCAGGCGGCCTGGAAGGTGGCGGTACCCGCGCCGGAGTTGACGGGGGTGTCGCCGAACCGCTTGGCGCCGAGCAGCAGCAGCTCGTGATTGCCCATCAGGGCCTTGCAGTAGCCGCCGGCCGCGGCGGCCTCGGCGGACAGCCGCATCACGAGGTCGATGACGCCGATGCCGTCCGGGCCGCGGTCGGTGAAGTCGCCGAGGAACCAAAGCCGTGCGGGGCCGGCGCACCACTGGCCCGCGGAGTCGATGAGGTCCTGCTCCTGGAGGGCGGCCACCAGCTCGTCGAGGTAACCGTGGACGTCGCCGACCACGTACAGCGGGCCGGGCCCGGTGGCGGGCTGGGGTGCGGGTGCGGACGCGGGGTCGACGGTCACCTGCACAGTGTCACCCCGATTGATGACCGGGAGGTCCCGTTGCGTAGGCGTGTATCCCTCCGGGTGGCTCGTCTCGGAGGGCGGGGCCACATCGCCGGGGTGCATGCTGTGGGCGTACGGACCGGTCTCGTGGACGTAAGCGGGCACCCGGAAGTCGCGCACCGTCGCTGGGCGCTCCACCGCGGGTCCTTGACCGGCCCCCTGAGTCATCGACCCCTCCACCATCAAGCCGCAACTGCACCGCGTCGGACTGCCTGGTCGCAGCGGCCCGCGGTGTCGTGGGCCCATCATAGGAATGCGGATCGCGCCGTGTGATGACCCAGGGGTGGTGAATCGGCGCACGCGTCCAGTTCGCTGCTACTTTTGCCCCGTTTTGGCAAAATTCTCGGCTTCTGCTCGGGGCCTCGGCCGCCCAGGTGCCGTCCGGAGACGGTGCGGGCTCCTCAGAGGACCGCGACCGCTCCCTCCGGGAGACCGGCCCGTTTCCCGCGGAGGAGAGCTCCGAGAGCCGGAGGAGGGGCGGAGGGTGCGGCGCCGCTTCACTCTCGCGGAAGCAATGGCCTCATCCCTTCGGGAGCCGCTGCCCCACCCTCCCCGTTCCCTGCCGGGTCATCCCTGACGGAAGCCGCTGCCGCCGAGTCCCCTCCGCTCCGCTGCCGAGCTCTCGCCGTCCGTCAGGTCCGTTCCGGTGACCGTGGCGGGCTGACCGTCGTACGTGGCGGGCGGCGCTGCGACGAGGTGCGCACGATCAGCTCGGTGGGTATGACCTGCGCCACTGTGTGCTCGGCATTGACGCCCTCGATCGCGTCGATGAGCAACTGGACCACGGCCGTGCCGATACGGCGCGGTTTGAGCGAGAGCGTGGTGACGGGCGGCTCGGTGTTGGCGTAGACGGTCGACTCGCTGCAGCAGACCAGTAACAGGTCCTCCGGGACGCGCAGGCCGTAGCGGCGTGCGGCGGCGAGCAGATCGGTGCCGTTCGGGTCGAACAGACCGTAGACGGCGTCCGGGCGGTCGGGGCGGGCGAGGAGACGGTCGGCGGCGACGGCTCCCGCGCACGGATCGTGTGCCGGATAGGCCTCGTACACCGGATCCTGGCCGACGCGTTCGCACCAGTGCAGATATGCGGTGGTCGACAGGTGGGTGTACGTGTCGGTCGTGGTCCCGGTCAGCAGGCCGATGCGGCGGGCGCCGGCGTCGGCCAGGTGGTCGAGGATCCCGAGGACCGCTGCTTCGTGGTCGTTGTCCACCCAGGCGGTGACCGGGAGCGAGCCGGCCGGGCGACCGTCGGAGACGACCGGTAAACCCTGCCGGACCAGTTCGCTGACGACCGGATCCTGGTCCGAGGGGTCGATGACGACCGTGCCGTCCAGGGCGACGTTGGACCACACGTCGTGGCGGGAGGTCGCGGGGAGGATCACGAGGGCGTAGCCGCGGGCCAGGGCGGCGGAGGTGGCGGCGCGCGCCATCTCGGCGAAGTACGCGAACTCGGTGAAGGTGAAAGGTTCTTCCCCGTACGTGGTCACGGTCAGGCCGATGAGCCCCGATTTGCCGGTGCGGAGCGTACGGGCGGCGGCCGAGGGACGGTAGCCCAGTCTGTCGGCGACCTCGCGGACGTGGCGCCGGGTGGCGTCCGGGAGCCTGCCCTTGCCGTTGAGGGCATCGGAGACGGTCGTGATGGATACTCCGGCTGCGGCGGCCACGTCCCTGATGCCCGCCCGACCCGGCCTGCTGCTTCGGCGTGAGGTTTCCGCGCGGCTCACCTGGTGCTTCCCTGCTGCTGTCATGGCGAGCCGATAGTAGGGCTCATGCGGTGGGGTAGGGCGGACGCATATGCGCGCATTGACAGGCACGTTTCTGCATGATCATTGAGTATTAATCTCCTTGGAAAACAAGGGTGTTGAACGTTTCAATACCAGGATCTGGTGTCTCGGCGCATACGGACCTGTCGAGGGGGCGATGTTGCGAAGAGGTCTCAACTCACCTGCACGAGGGATGCGCGCCACGGCGCAAGCCACCGGCGCATAGATATATGTGTGAAGCGCCCCCTGCCCGGACGCTCTTTGTGCGCCTTCGCGGCGTGATGCCCCTGTTGCTGAAGAGACTGAGGTGGCTCATGGGGCTGATCGCCCTTGCGGTGTCACTGGGCAGGCGCGCCCCGCAGGCGCGCCCCGCGGCCCGCACCTCGGCCCGCACCTCGGCAGGCCCGTCCTCGCCGTCACCGCTGTGCACGTCTACGCAGTGACGCCGAATCCTCATAAGGTGTGGAGTATTGGATGTCGGCGGCGGTCAAGGGCCGCCGGTCTTCGGAGGAGGACTGCGGTGAGTGAGACGAGCCCCAAGCTGCGCGCCGAGCTGGAGGGTATTCCCACGTACAAGCCGGGCAAGCCGGCGGCGGCCGGGGGGCCGGTGGCCTACAAGTTGTCCTCCAACGAGAACCCCTATCCACCGCTGCCGGGGGTGATGGAGGCTGTGACGTCCGCGGCGTCCTCCTTCAACCGCTACCCCGACATGGCCTGTACGTCGCTGATGGCGGAGCTGTCCGAGCGCTTCGCCGTCCCGGTCTCCCACCTGGCCACCGGCACCGGCTCGGTCGGCGTCGCCCAGCAGCTGCTGCAGGCCACCTCGGGCCCCGGCGACGAGGTGATCTACGCGTGGCGTTCGTTCGAGGCGTACCCGATCATCACCAGGATCAGCGGTGCCACCCCTGTGCAGGTGCCGCTGACGCCGGGCGATGTGCATGATCTGGACGCGATGGCCGAGGCGATCACCGAACGGACCCGGCTGATCTTCGTCTGCAACCCCAACAACCCGACCGGCACGGTGGTGCGGCGGGCGGAGCTGGAACGTTTCCTCGACCGGGTGCCCCGGGATGTCCTGGTGGTGATCGACGAGGCGTACCGCGAATTCATCCGCGACCCCGAGGTCCCGGACGGCGTGGAGTTCTACCGGGACCGGCCCAACGTCTGCGTCCTGCGGACCTTCTCCAAGGCCTACGGTCTGGCGGGGCTGCGGATCGGCTTCGCGATCGCCCATGAGCCGGTGGCCGCGGCGCTGCGCAAGACGGCGGTGCCGTTCGGCGTGAGCCAGGTCGCGCAGGAAGCCGCGATCGCCTCGCTGCGTGCCGAGGACGAGCTCATCGGCCGGGTCGGGTCGCTGGTGTGTGAGCGCAACCGTGTCATGGAGGCGCTGCGTGCCCAGGGCTGGGAGGTGCCCGAGACCCAGGCCAACTTCGTGTGGCTGAGGCTGGGGGAGCGCACGACGGCGTTCGCGCAGGCGTGCGAGCAGGCGGGTGTGGTCGTCAGGCCCTTCCCCGGTGAGGGCGTGCGGGTGACGGTCGGCGAGGTTGAGGCCAGCGACATTTTCCTGAAGGTGACGGAAGCCTTCCGCGAGGAGCTGTAGCCGCACACGGCCCGGTATGGGGTCAGGAGTGCCGGGCGACGGGCCGGCCGTCGCCCGGCACTCCTGTGGTTCGACCGTTACCGGCGAGGGGTTGACGTCACAGGGGACCCCCCTTCCGAATCCGAAAAGCAGTAGGTCATAATTGCTTGTGAATGTGAACGCGTTCACAAGCGCGTCCTGTTTTCGCCCGGATGTCGGGGATGAACAGGATCAAGCGGTCGTTGTGACACGGCGATGCAAGGCGATGTAAGGAGTGCGACGTGGACCTGGCTCTGGCGCCGGAGACGCTGGCGCGATGGCAGTTCGGCATTACCACCGTCTATCACTTCCTCTTCGTTCCCCTGACGATCTCGCTGGCCGCTCTCACGGCCGGGCTGGAGACCGCCTGGGTGCGCACCGGGAAGGAGAAGTACCTCAGGGCGACGAAGTTCTGGGGGAAGCTCTTCCTGATCAACATCGCGATGGGTGTGGTCACCGGCATCGTGCAGGAGTTCCAGTTCGGCATGAACTGGTCCGACTACTCGCGGTTCGTCGGTGACGTCTTCGGTGCCCCGCTCGCCTTCGAGACCCTGATCGCCTTCTTCTTCGAGTCCACCTTCATCGGCCTGTGGATCTTCGGCTGGGACAAGCTGCCCAAGAAGATCCACCTGGCCTGCATCTGGATGGTCTCCCTCGGCACGCTGCTGTCGGCGTACTTCATCCTGGCGGCCAACTCCTGGATGCAGCACCCGGTCGGCTACCGGATCAACGAGGAGAAGGGCCGGGCGGAACTCACCGACTTCTGGCTGGTGCTCACCCAGAACACCACGCTCAACCAGGTCTTCCACAGCTTCTCGGCGTCCGCGCTGACCGGTGGCGCCTTCATGGTCGGCATCGCCGCCTTCCACCTGATGCGCAAGAAGCACATCTCGGTGATGCGGACGTCGCTCCGGCTCGGCCTGGTCACCATGGCCGTCGGAGGCATGTTCACCGCGATCAGCGGAGACACCCTCGGCAAGGTCATGTACGAGCAGCAGCCCATGAAGATGGCCGCCGCGGAGGCGCTGTGGGACGGCGAGAGCCCGGCGCCGTTCTCCGTGTTCGCTTACGGGGACGTGGACAAGGGGCACAACGAGGTGGCCCTGGAGATTCCCGGGCTGCTGTCCTTCCTCGCCCACGGCGACTTCGAGTCGTACGTGCCCGGTATCAACGACACCAATGAAGCCCTGCAGGAGAAGTTCGGCCCCGGTGACTACAAGCCCATCGTCCCCGTCGCCTACTGGGGCTTCCGGTGGATGATCGGCTTCGGCATGGCGTCCTTCTCGCTCGCGCTGCTGGGGCTCTGGCTGACGAGGAAGAGGTTCCTGCTGCCGGCCGCCCTGCGCACCGGAGAGGACGAGGTGCCGCATCTGGTGCTGCTGAAGAAGCCGCTGGGCGCGAGGCTCACCCGGCTGTACTGGCGCCTGGCGCTCTGGACCATGGCGTTCCCGCTGATCGCCAACGCCTGGGGATGGATCTTCACCGAGATGGGCCGGCAGCCCTGGGTCGTCTACGGCGTGCTGCAGACCCGGCACGCGGTTTCCCCCGGAGTGTCCCAGGCCGAGGTCATCACCTCGATGACCGTCTTCACCCTGCTGTACGGCGTTCTGGCCGTGGTGGAGGTCAAGCTGCTCGCCAAGTACGTCAAGGCGGGCCCGCCCGAGCTCACCGAGGCCGATCTCAACCCACCCACGAAGATCGGTGGCGATCTCCGTGACGCCGACAAGCCGATGGCCTTCTCGTACTAGGCCCGAGGGAGCCGCAGAGTCATGGAACTGCACAACGTCTGGTTCGTTCTGATCGCCTTCTTGTGGATCGGCTACTTCTTCCTGGAGGGCTTCGACTTCGGGATCGGCATCCTCACCCGGCTGCTCGCCCGTGACCGCACCGAGAAGCGGTTGCTGATCAACACCATCGGCCCCGTCTGGGACGGCAACGAGGTATGGCTGCTCACGGCCGGAGCCTCGACCTTCGCGGCCTTCCCCGAGTGGTACGCCACGCTCTTCTCCGGCTTCTACCTGCCGTTGCTGGTCATCCTGGTCTGCCTGATCATCCGCGGTGTCGCCTTCGAGTACCGGGTCAAGCGGCCGGAGGAGCACTGGCAGCGCAACTGGGAGACGGCGATCTTCTGGACCTCGCTCATCCCTGCGTTCCTCTGGGGCGTGGCCTTCGGCAACATCGTGCGCGGGGTGAAGATCGACGCCGAGTTCGAGTACGTGGGCAACGTCTGGGACCTGCTCAACCCGTACGCGCTGCTGGGCGGTCTGGTCACGCTGACGCTCTTCACCTTCCACGGTGCCGTGTTCGCCGCGCTCAAGACCGTCGGTGACATCCGGGACCGGGCCCGGCAGATGGCCCTGCGGGTAGGGCTGCTCACCGCTGTCCTCGCGCTGGTCTTCCTGGGATGGACGCAGATCGACAGCGGTGACGGCGCGAGCCTGGTCGCGATGGTCGTCACGGTCGCCGCACTGGTCGCCGCCCTGGTGGCGAACCAGGCAGGGCGCGAGGGCTGGTCGTTCGCCCTGTCCGGCGTCACCATCGTGGCTGCCGTGACGATGCTCTTCCTGACGCTCTTCCCGAACGTCATGCCGTCCACGCTGAATGCGGAGTGGAGCCTCACCGTCACCAACGCCTCCTCCAGCGACTACACGTTGACGATCATGACCTGGCTCGCGGTGATCGCTCTGCCGCTCGTCATGCTCTACCAGGGCTGGACGTACTGGGTCTTCCGCAAGCGGATCGGCACCCAGCACATCGCCGATCCCGTGCACTGAGGTGTGTTTCACGTGAAACCAATCGACCCACGACTGCTCCGCTACGCCCGTGCCACGCGGCTCTTCCTGGTGGCGGTGGTCGCCCTGGGCGTCGTCGGCGCGGTGCTGGTGATCGCTCAGGCCATGCTCATCGCCGAGGTGGTGGTGGGTGCCTTCCAACACGGCATGGTCGTGGCCGACCTCGGCACCCCTCTGGTGCTTCTGGCCTGCGTCGCGGTTGGCCGTGCCCTGGTCGGCTGGCTCACCGAGCTGGCCGCGCACCGGGCGAGCGCGGCAGTCAAGTCGGAGCTGCGGGGCCGGCTGCTGGAGCGGGCGACGGCACTCGGCCCGGGGTGGCTGACCGGGCAGCGGACGGGCTCGCTGGTCGCCCTGGCGACCCGCGGGGTCGATGCCCTCGACGGCTACTTCTCGCGTTATCTGCCCCAGCTGGGGCTCTCGGTGGTCGTTCCGGTGGCGGTGCTGGCGCGGATCGTCACCGAGGACTGGGTCTCGGCCGCGATCATCGTCGTCACCCTGCCGCTCATCCCAGCCTTCATGATGCTGATCGGCTGGGCCACCCAGTCCCGGATGGACCGGCAGTGGGAGCTGCTGTCCCGGCTGTCCGGCCACTTCCTGGACGTCGTGGCCGGGCTGCCGACGCTGAAGGTGTTCGGACGGGCCAAGGCGCAGGCGGAGTCGATCCGGCGGATCACCGCCGAGTACCGCAGGGCGACCATGCGGACCCTGCGGATCGCCTTCATCTCCTCCTTCGCGCTGGAACTCCTCGCCACTCTCTCGGTGGCACTGGTCGCCGTGACGATCGGCATGCGGCTCGTGTACGGCGACATGGACCTGTACATCGGCCTGCTCATCCTGATCCTCGCGCCCGAGGCGTATCTGCCTCTGCGGCAGGTCGGCGTGCAGTACCACGCGGCGGCGGAGGGACTGGCCGCCGCAGAGGAGATTTTCGAGGTCCTGGAGACACCCGTGCCGACACCAGGGACCGGGGCGGTGCCATCGGGTGCCCTGTCCTTCGAGGGCGTGACCGTCCGCTATCCCGGACGGTCGGCGGACGCCGTGTCGGACGTGTCCTTCTCCGTCGAACCCGGTGAGACGGTCGCGCTCGTCGGACCGAGCGGGACGGGCAAGTCGACGCTGCTCAACGTGCTGCTGGGGTTCGTGCGGCCGGCCGAGGGACGGGTGCGGATCGGGGGAGCGGATCTCACCGGTATCGATCCGGCCCAGTGGCACAGCCAGGTGGCCTGGGTGCCGCAGCGACCGCACTTGTACGCCGGGACGGTCGCCGAGAACGTACGCCTGGCCCGGCCCGACGCGGACGACGACGCCGTCCGCCGGGCTCTGCGGGACGCGGGCGCCCTGGAGTTCGTGGACGCGCTGCCCGAGGGCATCGGCACGGTCCTGGGCGAGGACGGGGCGGGACTGTCCGCGGGGCAGCGGCAACGTCTCGCGCTGGCCCGTGCGTTCCTCGCGGACCGGCCCGTGCTGCTGCTCGACGAGCCGACGGCCGCACTGGACGGCGCCACCGAGGCCGAGGTCGTGACGGCGGTACGGCGCCTGGCAGCCGGCCGGACGGTGCTGCTGGTGGTACACCGTCCGGCGCTGCTCGCGGTGGCGGACCGCGTGGTGCGGCTGACGGAGACCGCGCCCGGCGACCGGCCGCTGCCCGAGCACGGCGGCACCGTCCTCGGTGCCGGCCGGGAGCGGGCGGACATCCAGCCCGCACTCGACTGGGAACGGGTGGAGGAGGCCGAGCCCGCCGACTCCGCAGGCCCGACGCCGGCCGAGCCGGTCACGGAAGCCGGAGCGGGGGGCGTGCTGGCCCGCGTTCGTGCCATGTCCGGTGCCCGTCGAGGGCGGCTCACGCTCGCACTGCTGCTCGGCAGCCTCGCGCTGGGCAGCGCCGTGGGCCTCATGGCGACGTCCGGGTACCTCATCTCCCGGGCCTCGCAGCAGCCGCCCGTGATGTACCTGATGGTCGCCGTCACGGCGACCCGGGCCTTCGGTATCGGGCGGGCCGTGTTCCGGTACGCCGAGCGGCTCGTGTCGCACGAAGCGGTTCTGCGGATGCTGGCCGACACCAGGGTCGCGGTGTACCGACGGCTGGAGCGGCTGGCACCCGCCGGACTGCGCGGGGTCCGCCGGGGCGACCTGCTCTCCCGGCTGGTCGCCGACGTGGACGAGCTTCAGGACTACTGGCTGCGCTGGCTGCTGCCGGCGGGTGCGGCGGTCGTCGTCTCGGCACTGTCGGTCGGCTTCACGGCCTGGCTGCTCCCCGAGGCCGGTGCCGTCCTCGCGGTCGGGCTGCTCGCGGCAGGGGCGGGTCTGCCCCTGCTCACGGGCGCCGTGGCCCGGCATGCGGAGCGCAGGCTGGCGCCCGCCCGTGGAGTCCTCGCGACCTGTGCCACCGACCTGCTCACCGGGACCGGGGAACTGACGGTCGCCGGGGCTCTGCCCGCACGGACCGCCGAGGCCCGGCGGGCCGACGGCGTGCTCACCCGGATCGCCTCGCGCGCCGCCACCGCCACCGCCCTCGGCGACGGGCTCATCGCACTCGTCTCGGGCCTGACCGTCACGGCCGCGGCCCTCGTCGGCGTCCAGGCAGTGGCCACCGGCCGGCTGGACGGAGTGGCACTGGCCGTTGTCGTCCTCACCCCGCTCGCGGCCTTCGAGGCCGTACTCGGGCTGCCGCTCGCGGTGCAGCACCGGCAGAGGGTGCGCAAGAGCGCCGAGCGCGTGTACGAGGTCCTGGACGCCCCGGTGCCCGTACAGGAGCCGGAGCAGCCCCACCGGGCGCCCGCGTCGCCGTTCCCGCTCGTGGTCAGGGGACTCGAGGCCCGGCACGCCGGGCAGGGACGGGACGCCCTCGCCGGGCTGGACCTGACGCTGGAGCAGGGTCGCAGGATCGCGGTGGTCGGCCCGTCCGGCTCCGGCAAGACGACGCTTGCACAGGTGCTGCTGCGGTTCCTGGACCCGGGTGCCGGTTCGTACACGCTGGCCGGTGTGGACGCGTACGCCCTGGACGGCGACGACGTACGAGGACTGGTCGGGCTGTGCGCGCAGGACGCCCACCTCTTCGACAGCTCCGTACGCGAGAACCTGCTGCTCGCGAAGCGCGAAGCCACCGAGGAAGAACTGCGCGACGCGCTCGCCCGGGCCCGGCTGCTGGAGTGGGCCGACAGCCTGCCCGACGGCCTGGACACACTCGTCGGCGAGCACGGGGCGCGGCTCTCCGGCGGCCAGCGGCAACGCCTGGCACTGGCCAGGGCGCTGCTGGCGGACTTCCCCGTGCTGGTGCTGGACGAACCCGCGGAGCATCTCGACCTGCCGACCGCCGACGCGCTCACCGCCGACCTGCTGGCCGCCACCGAGGGCCGTACGACGCTGCTGATCACCCATCGGCTGGCCGGGCTCGAGGCGGTGGACGAGGTGATCGTGCTGGACGAGGGACGTGTGGTGCAGCGCGGCGGGTACGGGGAACTGGCCGCTGCGGCCGGACCGCTGCGCCGGATGGCGCGGCGCGAGGCGGAGTCGGACCGACTGGTGGAGCTGGTGGAGGTGGGCTGACCGGGCACGACGGGCACGTGTGACGAGGCGGGCGCGCCCGGGGCCGTGTGCGTGACGCGAAAATACTTTACGGGGTGTCAACCTCGATCAAAAGGGACCCTGTTCGGCGGTATCCCTGGTCCATCCGGGTCGTACGGTCCCCCAGGCGTACGACATGAACAGGACCGTGGGCCGGGGCGGGACCAGGATCGCTGTCATGGGCCTCACCCGTCGTCATCCGCTTCTCGTCGTCGTGCCGTTGTGCGCGCTCGCCGTGCTCGCCGCCCGTCCCCCCGACGGGGAGGGCGACGGGCCGTACGCTCCGGGCCACGGCCCGGAATCCGGGATCAGCGCCCAAGTGGCGCGGTTCTACGAAGAGGCGGCCGCGGCGACACTGAAGTACGAGGCAGGCCGGCGCCAGGCAGGTCGGCAGCGGACCGAGGTACGACGGCTGGAGAAACTGCTCGACCGGGAGCGCCAGCAGTCCGAGGTCCTGCGCGATGACCTCGGCCGCATCGCACGGTCCCAGTACCGCAGTGGCGGCGGGCTGCCGTTGACCGCGCACATGATTCTCGCGGACGACCCGGAGAAAGTGATGCGTGGTCAGCGTGCCGTGTGGAAGGCGAACCTGACCCTCGACAACGCGATCGAGAAGAACGCGCGGGCCGAGGCCCGGCTCGCCCGTGACGAGGCGAAGGCAGAGGGAGCGTGGAAGGCGCTGGAGAAGCGGAACAAGGAGCTCGCCGACCTCAAGAACGGCATCGAGCAGAAGCTCGAGACGGCGCGGTGGCAGCTACAGGGCCAGGCGGACGCCTCGGTGGCGGCCGGTTCCTGCCGCGGGGCGGTGCGGCTCGATCAGCCGGAGACCCGGTTCACCGAATCCTGGGTGGCGCCGGTGGAGACCTACGCGCTGTCCTCGTCCTACGGGAGCGGCGGTGCACACTGGGCGAACCGGCACACCGGCCAGGACTTCGCGGTACCGATCGGCACGCCGGTGCGGTCCGTGGGCGAGGGCAAGGTGGTGAAGGTCTCCTGTGGAGGGGCCTTCGGTATGGAGATCGTGGTCGAGCACGCGGGCGGCTACTACACGCAGTACGCCCACCTGGCCGCCGTCGCCGTGGGCCAGGGCGAGCGCGTCTCGCCCGGCCGGTGGATCGGCCAGTCCGGGACCAGCGGCAACTCCACCGGGCCGCACCTGCATTTCGAGGTGCGGATCACGCCCGAGATGGGCTCGGCAGTGAACCCGGTGTCGTGGCTGGCGCAACGCGGGCTGACGCTCTGAGCGAGCGCCGGGCCCGTCCCGCTCTGTCGTTCACGTCGGGCCCACCCGAGGCGATCGCCCCACCGGGTGATCGGACCCGGTCACGGCAGCCGGCTCAGCAGCTTTTCGATCACCACGGCCACGCCGTCCTCGTTGTTGGCGACCGTGCGCCCCGAGGCGGCGGTGAGGACATCCGGGTGGGCATTACCCATCGCGTAGGAACGGCCCGCCCAGGTCAGCATTTCGATGTCGTTGGGCATGTCCCCGAACGCCACGACCTCCTCGTGCGAGATCCCGCGCTCGGCGCAGCACAGGGCGAGGGTGCTGGCCTTCGACACGTCGGGACCGCTGATCTCCAGCAGGGCGCTGGGGCTGGAGCGGGTGACGTTGGCGCGGGTGCCGATGGCCAGCCGGGCCAGGGTGAGGAAGGCGTCGGGGTCGAGTTCGGGGTGGTGGGCGAGGATCTTGAGCACCGGCTCGTCGTCCGCGAGGCCACCCGGTGCCAGCAGTTCCTCGGCCGGGGCGCGGACGTCCGGTATCTCCATGTGCAGCTTCGGATAGGCCGGCTCCTGGTTGAAGCCGTAGGTCTGCTCGACGGCGTACACGGTGCCTGGCGCCGCCTCGCGCAGCAGTCGCACCGCGTCCAGCGCGTTCTGCCGGGCCAGCTCGCGCACCTTCACGAAACGGTGGGCACCGGCACCGCCGTGCAGGTCGACGACGGCGGCGCCGTTTCCGCAGATGGCGAGCCCATGGCCGTGGACGTGGTCGCTGACGACGTCCATCCAGCGTGCCGGGCGGCCGGTGACGAAGAAGACCTCGATGCCTGCTTCCTCGGCAGCGGCCAGTGCGGCGACCGTGCGGGGGGACACCGACTTGTCGTCGCGCAGCAGGGTGCCGTCGAGGTCGGTGGCGATGAGCCGCGGCGGGGTGACAGGGCTGTCTCCCCGCTCGAGCGAGGTCGAGAACTGGGGGAAGCCCGGGGTCTTGGGCTGTGCGGTCGCTGAGGTCACCTGGCCATTGTCCCGTATGAGCCCGCACGGCCGTGCGGCACTCCGCACATGTGAGGGGCTACCGCTCTCGGTGAGCTGCCGAAACGGTTGAGGCGGTCGAAGCCGCGGCAGTGGCGGTGAGGACCGGCTACGGACATCGATCCGGTTCGTTGCCCGTCCGTCCGTCCGTCCGTCCGCCCGCTCAGCCCAGCTGGGCCGGTGCCTCCATGGCGATCCGCTCGAAGACCTTCTGGTCCGCCGCGAAGTCCGAATCGGGGATGGGCCAGTGGAGCACGATCTCGGTGAAGCCCAGCTCCGCATGGCGGCCCGCGAAGTCGACGAACGCGTCCAGGGACTCCAGCGGGCGTCCCCGGTCCGGGGTGAATCCCGTGAGCAGGATCTTGTCCAACTCGGCCACGTTTCGCCCGATCTCGGCGCAGGCATCGGCCAGCTTCTCCACCTGACCGCGAAGGGCGCGCACCGACTGTTCAGGTGTGCCGTTCTCGTACAGCTTTGGATCACCCGTGGTCACCCACGCCTGCCCGTGCCGGGCGGCGAGCCGCAGCCCGCGCGGTCCGGTGGCGGCCACGGCGAACGGCAGTCGGGGCCGCTGCACACACCCCGGGATACCGCGGGCCTCGTGCGCCGCGTAGAAGTCGCCCTCGTACGACACGGAGTTCTCGGTGAGCAGCCGGTCGAGCAGCGGCACGAACTCGGCGAAGCGGTCCGCCCGCTCGCGCGGGGTCCACGGCTCCTGGCCGAGCGCGGTGGCATCGAAACCGGAGCCGCCCGCGCCGATACCGAGGGTGACGCGTCCCCCCGAGATGTCGTCGAGGGAGATCAGCTCCTTGGCCAGGGTCACCGGGTGCCGGAAGTTCGGCGAGGTGACGAGTGTACCCAAACGGATACTCTGCGTCACGGCGGCTGCGGCTGTGAGCGTGGGAACGGCACCGAACCACGGCCCGTCCCGGAAGGTCCGCCATGAGAGGTGGTCGTACGTGTATGCGGCGTGGAACCCGAGGTCTTCGGCCCGCCGCCAGATCTTCTGTCCTTCGGCCCACCGGTGGATGGGGAGGATCACCGTGCTCAGACGCATGACCCCGACGATACGTGGGCTTCCCGCTGCCATGGATACGCCGACGGAGCAGATTCGGGAAGCCACGCCGACGTCGCGATGGGGGCCGCTACCGTGGCGTCATGGGCACGTGGGGTAGGTCGGAGCTTGAGGCCATGGTCGAAGAGGCGACGGTGGACGCCTACGACGAGGACGAGCAGCGGACCGGTCTGTTCACCATGCTCGAGGAGTACCTCTACCTTCCCTTCACCACCGCGGTTCTCGGCGTCGAGGTGACCGTGCACGGCGTCGACCTCACGCCCGACGGCAGGATCGTCGCCCTGTGCGCTCGTGGCCGCGTCCGGCAGTCGATCGGAATCCTGGAGCTGCCGTTGCCCAGCCCGGCGCCCGAGGGGGCGAATGGGGTCTCCCCTGCTCGAGCGAAGCCGAGAGCTTGGGGAAGGATCGAGGCGTACCGGCACTGGGCAGGTGGAGGCCGGGCGCCTCACGCTTCGGGCGGAACTGGTTTGCATGGAAGGGCTGAACGTGGCTGACGCCGTACAGGGCGCGCATCAGGGTGCCGGTGGACCGTCACTGGCCGGCCTCATCGAGCGCAGTGCCGAGTTGAAAGGGGAGCTGGTCACCTTCGCTCAGAGCGCCCACTTCGACCGGTGGTTGACGCCCCTCCTGCTGGAGGCCGCTGGGCCTGCACGGCAGCTGGACGAGGGTGAGGCGATCCGGATCATCGACCACTTCATCCTGCGGTACCGCCTGCCGGACGGTTCGACCGTGGTGGACCGGTTCGTCGCCGGGCGGAAGGACTTGTCCGCGGCCGAGCGGGAGATGCTGCTCGGCTGGCGTGACCCGGTCGAGGGCATCTTCGAGATCCAGCGCAAGGAACGGGATGCCATCGTCCTGCTGAACCTTGTCGACGATCTGGAGTACCGCACGTACTCGAACGTCGGGCGGGCGGCGTTCCGTGGAGTGTTCAAGGGAGGATTCCTCCGCACCTGCCTGGTACCTGTCCACTCGGCCGACGGGGCGTGGCTGGTGTCCGGGGCGATGTCGTACTACCCCAGGTCCAGTGCCACCGACATTGCACAGGCGGCGCTCGAACTGGCCACCAGCCAACCCGAGCTGGTCTTCCGGAACCCCCAGAAGATCGAGCAGGGGTGGCAGCAGATGCGGGAGGACCGGGCCGCGTTCATCGAGTTCTGCGGCGGCGACGAACTGGTCCTTCCGCCTGCCGAAGCCGAGGATCTCCTCAACGCCTACTACCGCCACCGCCAGGAGGCCGCCGTCGCCGCACGGCCCGGCCATGCCCGGCGCAGGCGGCTCCCCGGCCTGGACCTGCCCTTCTTCGAACTGCCGCGAGAACTGACGGACTCGGACACCATCGGCGTCATCTATGACGAGGTCGACGGGCTCAACTTCTACGCCGACTACGGGATGCTGCGGGACCTCTTCGCGGACCCCGCCCGCGCGGGCCACAGGCAGCACCATGACCTGCTGCGCACGTACCTGCGCGAGGAGTCGATAGCGCCATTGCCGATCCGCCGTCTGGCCGCCGCTCACCCGGAGACCGCTGACGGGGTGTTCCAAAAGCTCCTGCGGAAACCCGGGTTCACCTGGAGCGAGCACGGTGAGACGCTGCTGCGCCGACGCAAACCCCGGTACTACGAGAACGAGCCCCGTCCGAGCGTTTCCGTCATCGGCGACCGCCTCAGCAGGCTCGCCGCCGGCCGCCGGTAGGCACCACGAAGCGCCAGCGAGTTAACAGGACATGTACTACACTCCGCTTATGGACACGCCCCGCCCTGGCAAGACCCGAGTCACCAGTGTCTCCCTGCGCGCCGAGACCCTGGAAGCGATTCGCGCACGCGCCGGCAAACAAGGCGTCTCCTCCTATATCGAGGAGGCCGTACAGCGGCAGCTCCAGCGCGAGGCCATCGACGAGTACATCGCCACCGCTGAAGCGGAGCACGGCCCTGTCGACCCTGCCGAGGTGTCCGACAAGGCCGAACGCATTCGCGCCCACCACGCTGCCCACCGCGGTGAGTCCGCGCCAGCGGGCGCCGCATGAGCGGGACTCTCGTTCTCGACAGCGAGGCCCTCTCCAAGCTCTCCCGTCGGCACCGCGACACGACCGTATGGCTGGACGTCGCCCGCAGACTGGACCTGCTCGTCGTGACGAGCGCCGCCACGCTGGTGGAGGCACGCGACCCGAAGGTGCCGCAGGCGGCGTTCGACCATGCCGTTTCCCTGGCCAAGGTGCGCCCCGTCACGGAGGAGATCGCACGTGCGGCAAGCGGACTGCTCGCCGCCGAAAGCCTGCACGGTCACAAGTACGCCATCGATGCGATGCTCGCGGCCACGGCTCACATGGAGCACGGCGACGTCACAGTCATCACGAGCGACACGGATGACCTGCGTCGACTGTGCCGCCCTCACATCGCCGTCGAGCCGATCTGAGTGTCCGCGTCGGCCCTCCCTGAACCCTTGCCGTGCTTTTTCCGCAGGTCAGCATGTGATGGGTGAACGAGGCTTGACTGAGGTGACGAGCGTGCCGAGCCGGAGTCGTTCGGTGGCCGCCGCGGCGGCGGTGAGCGTGGGTACCGCGCCGAATCAGGGGCCGTCCCGGAAGGTGCGCCAGGACAGGTGGTCGTAGGTGTAGGCGGCGTGGAAGCCCAGCTCCTCGGCGCGCCGCCACTTGTCGCAGCCCCCTTCGCGCCAGCGGTCGATCGGCAGAATTACAGTGCTCAGTCGCATGGGGACGACCCTACGAGAGGCCGAGCAGGTGTCGCATCGACTGTGCGGCGCGGACGGCGGCGTCACCGCAGCAGTTGTTGAACAGGACGTGGACCTCCCGCGCCTGCTCAGCCATCTCGCGAACGCGCGGTGTCCACTCGGAGAGTTCTTCGGGCGTGTACGAGTGGCGGAACCTCTCCTCCTTGGTGCCGGTGCCCCACGCGCTGTTGCGACCGTGGAAGCGCACCAGGGCGAGTTCCGGTGTGGTGACCCGTACGACCGGTGGTATGGAAGCGGGCAGCGTCTGCATCATGTCTACGGCCACGGCGGCCGTGTCCAACTCCGCCAGCAGGGCGGTCGTCGCATCGACGTGCTCCTCGCGCCACCAGCCGGGGTGCCGGAACTCCACGGCCATCGGCCATCCCGCGGCACGCTCACGGCAACGGCGCAGGAACTCCACCGCCGGCCTGCCCGGTACGAGCCGGTACGGGAACTGGAAAACCAGCGTCCCCAGACGGCCGGATGCGCGCAGTGGTGCGAGGGCCGCGCTGTACCGGTCCCACACATCGTCGAGCAGTCCGGGATCGATGTCTGCCCGTCCCTGCTGCCGTGCGAGGGTCGGGCGCAGTTCGGCGGGCAGCGCTTCCGGCCGTGTCGGATGCCCGGTGAGGAGGGAGAACGCTTTCACGTCGAACCGGAAGCTCTCAGGAGTGCGGTCGGTCCATAGAAGGCTGTTACGGGTGCTGGGCAGCCCGTAATAGGTGGAGTCCACCTCTGCCACCGGGAACTGTGTGGCGTAGTGCCGCAGTCTGCCCTCCGCGTCGCGGTGGCCTGTCGGATACCAGCCGCTGGACACCAGCGCCTTGTCCGTCCACGAGCAGGTTCCGACCCGGATCTCTCCCATCCCGCCCGTCTTCCCCGGACGCGGTGACGGATTCGTCCGGCACATGGGGTCATCCGCCCGGCGGTCCGCAACGGGCCCCGGTGGTCCGCAACGGGCCCCGGTGATGAGCAACGGGCTCCGGTGGTTCCGCCGGAGCCGCCGGTCAGCGGACCTCGCCGTTCCTCCAAGACGTGAGCGAGGCGTCGGGCACAAGTTCTCGTACGTCTCGTCACCGGGGAACGGGACGACCGGCCACCAGGGTGACGGCCGCGGCGGCGGTCAGGGCCGGAAGGGCGCCGAACCGCGGGTCGTCCCGGAAGGTGCGCCACGGCAGGGATCGCAGGTGTGTCCCGTGTGGAATCCGAGCTCCTCGGCGTGCTCTCAGGCCGAACGACTGCTCTCGTTCCAGTGGCGGTACGGGAGGATCACGGCGCTCAGGCGCGGACTCATGCCGTCGAGCCCAGGCTGGTGGCCCCGCCGACCCCAGATGTTTCACGTGAAACGGTCGTCACGCGTCCAGCGATCACCGCACGCGTGCACTCAGCCAAGGAGTGAGGACGATCATGGGGACGAACTCCTTGTGCGTCCGGTCGCCGGGCAGCGGCACGATCAGGAAGTGGCCCGGCGGGAAGGGCCGGCTTCGGACGTGGGCGAGGCCGTCGAAGACGGAGTGGAGGAAGGCGGGCACTTCGTCGCGGGGAATGTCGGGGCACTCCACGCCCTCCACGTCGATCAGGGCGTCGTCCTCGGGATGGAGCCGCACACTGACCCTGGGCAGGCCACCGAACTCGACGTAGTCCTCATGAGGGAGGGAGCCGTCCGGGTCGGTGGTCACGCCCACGCCCGCCGCTGTGCGGCGTGATGTCTGGTCGGCGCCGATGTCATGGGTGACCTAGATCTCGCGTCCGTATACGTCCGCGAGCGCCCGGAGCGCGGTGACGGCGGCCTCCGTGGTGGGCAGATGTTCCATACCGCTGATCATGCGGCGCCGTCGGCCGTCGGGAAACCGCTGCGTCAGTGGCTCTCGGGGAACCGCAGATACCCAGGGGGCACGGTGCCGGTCAGCCACACACCGTTCGCGCTCACCCGGAAGACATGGCCGTCGCTGTGCATGGCGGCCGAGTCCACGGAGAGCACCACAGGGCGGCCTCTGCGGGCACCCACGCGGGTCGCCGTCGCGCGGTCGGCGGAGAGGTGCACGTCGTGCCGGTTCATGGACAGCAGGCCCTCGGCGCGGATGGCGGCCAGGTGGCGGGCGACGGTGCCGTGGAAGAGGTACGGCGGCGGGGTGGCCGGCGGCAGTCCGAGGTCGACCTCGATGCTGTGCCCCTGGCTGGCGCGTATCCGGGTGCCCTCGATCGCGAAACGCTGCTTGTCGTTGGCGGCGACGACGTGGTTCAGTTCCGCCCGGGTGAACCGGAAGCCGTGTGCGGCCGCCGCGGCGATCAAGGTGTTGATCTCGACCCAGCCGGCCTCGTCGAGGGGGAGTCCGATCGCCTCGGGCTGATGGCGCAGATGTCTGGCCAGGTACTTCGACACCTTCACGGTGCGTCTTTCGTCCATCCGCTCAGCCTGCCGGGAGAGATGTGAATCACGCGATTGATTTTGCCGGAGATGTTTGATCCACAGCGAGGACTGTTTATCCACAGAAGGCCGGCCGAACCTGTGGACAACTGCACCGGCGGCTCCCGGACAGCCCCGTACCGTCGGCCGACGGCGGGCCCGGGGTCTCGGGCCGGTTCTCACCCCGATCGCCCCACACCGGTGGCTTCCCCCTGGCGGCGTCACACCAGTGGTTTCACCCGAGCGATCCTTCGCAGTACCCCCGGCGTCCACCGCGCCAACACGTACGCGCCGCGCGCCTCCGGGGTCACCGGTACCACCGCCTCGTCCCGCACCACCGCGCGCAGAATCGCGGCGGCGACCTTCTCCGGAGGACAGTTGCGCAGCCGGTTGAGGCGGACCGCCCGCCGCCTGCGGTGCTGTTCCTCCTCGGTGTCCGCGCCCGCGAAGCGCGCGCTGGAGGTGATACCGGTGTTGACGATGCCGGGGCAGACGGCCGTCACGCCGATCCCCTGCCCCGCGAGCTCCGCGCGCAGGCACTCGCTGAGCATCAGCACCGCGGCCTTGGACGTGCTGTAGGCGGGCAGCGCCCGGGATGGTTGGTACGCCGCGGCGGACGCCACGTTCACGATGTGACCGCCCTGCCCGCGCCCGGCCATCCGCGCTCCGAAGAGCCGACAACCGTGGATCACACCCCACAGATTGACGTCGAGAACTCGTTTCCAGTCCTCCGGGGTGGTGTCGAAGAAGGAGCCGCCCAGGCCGACACCCGCATTGTTCACCAGGACGTCCACCACGCCGTACTCAGCGGTGGTCTCCTCGGCGAGTTTTTCCATGGCCTGTGCGTCGGAGACGTCGACGGTCCTGGCCCAGGCCGCCGACGCTCCGGCCGAACGGGCCTCCTCGGCGGTGCGGGCCACCGCCTCCGCGTCCCGGTCGACGGCCACCACGCGCGCGCCGGCCTCGGCGAAAGCGAGCACCGTCGCCCGCCCGATGCCGTTGCCCGCACCGGTGACCAGGACGAGCTGCCCGCCGAACCGGTCCGCATGCCGGCCCGAGGCGGTGATCTCCGTCCGGCCGGCCTCCACGGAGGTCACGAACTCGGTGATCCAGGCCGTGAGCTGGTCCGGGCGGGTCCGCGGCACCCAATGCTTCGCCGGGAGCGTCCGCCGGGTCAGCCGCGGTGCCCACAGCTCGAGATCGTCGTAGAGCCGCTCCGACAGGAACGCGTCCCCCAACGGCGTGACGAGCTGCACGGGCACGTGCGCGTAGGCGTCCGTGCGGGGGGCGCGCAGCCGGGCCCGGACGTTGTCCCGGTACAGCCATGCCCCGTGCGCCGCGTCCGACGGCAGGGACGAGATCGGACAGCTCCCGTCACCTCCGCGGGGGACGTTCTCGAACCGTTCCAGGATGCGCGGCCAGCGCTTGCCGAGAGGGCCGCGCCAGGCCAGTTCGGGCAGTACCGGCGTGTGCAGCAGGTACACGTACCAGGACTTGGCGCCCTGGCCGAGTAACTGGCCGACCCGGCGCGGAGTGGGCCGCCGCAGCCGGAGGTTGATCCAGTGACCGAAGTGGTCGAGCGACGGGCCGGACATCGATGTGAACGAGGCGATCCGCCCCTCGCTACGCCCGACGGTGACGAACTCCCAGCCCTGCACCGAGCCCCAGTCATGCCCCACCAGATGCACCGGTTCGTTCGGGCTGACCGCGTCCGCGACCGCCAGGAAGTCGTCGGTCAGCTTCTCGAGGGTGAAACCGCCCCGCAGCGGGCGAGGCGCGGTGGACCGCCCGTGGCCACGGACGTCGTACGCCACGACATGGAAACGCTCCGTGAGGCGCGGTGCGACCTCGGACCACACCTCCTTGCTGTCGGGGTAGCCGTGCACCAGGACGACCGTCGGCCGCCCGGGGTCACCCAGCTCCGCCACGCACAGCTCGACGCCCCCCGTACGTACCCGGCGCTCACGCGCGCCCCGCAGCACCGTTCCGGACAAGCCCGTCACTTCCCTCCACCCCGCGCCGACGGGCGAGCCCGAGCGGCTCTCCCGCGCCGTTCCCGTCGGCGGACGCCGCCTCGCGGCTCGCCATGCGTCCTTACCGCCGACTGCGCCCTGCGTCCGTGCCCGTCTGCTGCGCCACGCGTCCGTACCGCGGGCTGTATGTCCGTACCGCGGGCCACGCTCCGTGTCCGTAGCGTGACACCGGTGAATCTGGCAGCTCACCGGAGGCCGGGTCAAGAGGCGACTCCCGGCCGTGGACAGCTCTCGGCGGGAGGATCCCCTACGGGCCCGTACAACCAGAGGGGGACGCCAAGACGGCTCTCCGGGCTGACGACCCGCGTGGCGCGGGTCACTAATGTCGGGGACGTGACTGTGATCGCGACCGAAAGCCTGAGCAAGCGGTTCCCCAGGGTGACCGCGCTTGACCGGCTCTCCATGGACGTCGGGCCCGGTGTGACCGGACTCGTCGGGGCCAATGGAGCCGGCAAGTCCACATTGATCAAGATCCTTCTGGGTCTTTCCCCCGCCACGGAGGGCCGCGCCGAAGTGCTCGGCCTCGACGTCGCGACCGAGGGCGCCGCCATCCGGGAGCGGGTCGGCTACATGCCGGAACACGACTGCCTGCCGCCGGACGTCTCGGCCACCGAGTTCGTGGTCCACATGGCACGCATGTCCGGCCTGCCGCCCACCGCCGCGCGGGAACGTACCGCGGACACCCTGCGCCATGTCGGCCTGTACGAGGAGCGCTACCGCCCCATGGGCGGCTACTCGACCGGCATGAAGCAGCGCGTGAAGCTCGCGCAGGCCCTGGTGCACGACCCGGACCTGGTCTTCCTGGACGAGCCGACCAACGGCCTCGACCCCGTCGGCCGCGACGAGATGCTCGGCCTGATCCGTCGAATCCACACCGACTTCGGCATCTCGGTCCTGGTCACCTCACACCTTCTGGGTGAGCTCGAGCGCACCTGCGACCACGTGGTCGTCGTCGACGGCGGCAAGCTGCTGCGCTCCAGCTCCACCACGGACTTCACGCAGAACACGACGACCCTCGCGATCGAGGTCACCGACACCGACGAGCACCCCGACGGCACCCGCGCGGTGCGCGACGCGCTCCACGCGCGCGGGGTGTCCGTCCAGGACGGCAGCGGACTGCCGGGCTCCGGACACGTCCTCCTGCTCACCGCCCAGGGCGAGGAGACCTACGACCTGGTGCGGGACGTGATCGCCGACCTCGGACTCGGTCTGGTACGCATGGAACAGCGCCGCCACCACATCTCCGAGGTCTTCACGAACGACACGGACACCGGCGCGGGCACGGACGCAGGTACAGGTACGAACCCCGGGGCCGGCCACGGCAACGGCGAGCAGCGGAAGGAGGCGGTCGGCCATGGCGGTTGAGCAGCCCCTGCGGACACCCGCACCGACGTCGGGTGACCAGACCCGGATCCACAACATCGGCTACCGCTCCTACGAGGGCCTCCGCCTCGGCCGCTCCTACGCCAGGCTCTCGCTGTACTCGCAGTCCCTGCGCGGCTCCTACGGCCTCGGCCGTTCGGCGAAGTCCAAGGTGCTGCCGATGCTGCTGTTCGTGGTGATGTGCATCCCCGCCGCCATCATGGTGGCCGTCGCCGTGGCCACCAAGGCGAAGGAACTGCCCGTCGACTACACCCGCTACGCGATCATCATGCAGGCCGTGATCAGCCTGTACATCGCCTCGCAGGCACCCCAGTCCGTCTCGCGCGACCTGCGCTTCAAGACCGTGCCGCTGTACTTCTCGCGGCCCATCGAGACCGCCGACTACGTACGTGCCAAGTTCGCGGCCCTGGCCTCGGCCCTGTTCATCCTGACCGCCACTCCCCTGCTGGTGCTCTATGCGGGCGCACTGCTGGCCAAACTCGATTTCACCGACCAGACCAAGGGATTCGCGCAGGGGCTCGTCTCGGTGGCACTGCTCTCACTGCTCTTCGCCGGCATCGGCCTGGTCATCGCGGCGGTCACCCCGCGTCGCGGTTTCGGCATCGCCGCCGTGATCGCCGTGCTGACCATCTCCTACGGCGCGGTCTCCACTCTCCAGGCGATCGCCCACGTCCAGGACAGCTCCCAGGCGATCGCCTGGATCGGCCTGTTCTCGCCGGTCACCCTCATCGACGGTGTGCAGTCCGCCTTCCTGGGCGCGAGCACCACCTTCCCCGGCGGAGTGGGACCGTCGAACGGCGAGGGCGTGGTGTACGTCCTCATCACCCTCGGCCTGATCGCGGCCTGCTACGGCCTTCTGACGCGCCGCTACCGGAAGGTGGGCCTGTGACCACGCTCTCCATCGACCACGTCTCCCGCTGGTTCGGCAACGTGGTCGCCGTCAACGACATCACCATGACCATCGGCCCCGGCGTCACCGGCCTCCTCGGCCCCAACGGTGCCGGGAAGTCCACCCTCATCAACATGATGGGCGGCTTCCTCGCCCCCTCCACCGGCACCGTCACCCTCGACGGCCAGACCGTGTGGCGCAACGAAAAGATCTACCGGCAGATCGGCATCGTCCCCGAGCGCGAGGGGATGTACGACTTCCTCACCGGCCGCGAGTTCGTCGTCGCCAACGCCGAACTGCACGGCCTGGGCGCCAAGGCTGCCCAGCAGGCCCTGGCGACGGTCGAGATGGAGTACGCGCAGGACCGCAAGATCGCCACGTACTCCAAGGGCATGCGACAGCGCGTGAAGATGGCTTCCGCGCTGGTCCACGATCCGTCCCTGCTCCTGCTGGACGAACCGTTCAACGGCATGGACCCACGCCAGCGCATGCAGCTGATGGACCTGCTGCGGCGCATGGGCGACGAGGGCCGCACCGTACTGTTCTCGTCCCACATCCTCGAAGAGGTCGAACAGCTCGCCTGGCACATCGAGGTCGTCGTCGCCGGCCGGCACGCGGCCAGCGGTGACTTCCGCAAGATCCGCCGCCTGATGACGGACCGCCCGCACCGCTATCTGGTGCGCTCCAGCGACGACCGCGTCCTCGCGGCCGCGCTGATCGCCGACCCGTCCACGTCCGGCATCGAGGTCGACCACAGCGAGGGCGTCCTGCGCATCCAGGCCGTCGACTTCGCCCGCTTCACGTCCCTGCTGCCCAGGGTCGCGAAGGAACACGGCATCCGCCTGCTCACGGTCTCGCCGTCCGACGAGTCCCTCGAGTCCGTCTTCTCGTATCTCGTCGCGGCGTAGGAGGCCGAACCATGTACGACCCCACAGTCGCCCGACTCACCTACCGGGCCCTGCTCGGCCGTCGCCGGGCCCTCATCCTGGGCGCCCTGCCCCTGCTGCTGATCGCGATCTCCGTGGCGGTGCGCACCCTCGCCGGTGCCGACGACCAGACCGCGGCCGACGTGCTCGGCGGGCTGGCGCTCGCCACCATGGTGCCGATCATCGGTGTCATCGCGGGAACCGGCGCGATGGGCCCGGAGATCGACGACGGCTCGGTGGTGTACCTGCTGTCCAAGCCGATCAAGCGGCCCACGATCATCTACACCAAGCTGATCGTGGCGATCGCCGTGACGATGGTCTTCTCGGCGGTGCCCACCCTGATCGCCGGCTTCATTCTCAACGGCAACGGCCAGCAGATCGCTGTCGCCTACACGGTGGCCGCGCTGGTCGCCTCCATCGCGTACGCGGCGCTCTTCCTGCTGCTCGGCACGGTCTCCCGGCACGCGGTGGTGTTCGGGCTGGTCTACGCACTGGTCTGGGAGGCCCTGTTCGGCTCCCTGGTGCCCGGCGCGCGCACGCTGAGCGTCCAGCAGTGGTCGCTGGCGGTGGCCCAGAAGGTCTCCGGCGGCGATCTGGTCACCTCGGACGTCGGTCTCACGACCGCGACGGTCCTGCTGGTCGTCGTCACCGTCCTGGCCACCTGGTACGCCGGGCAGAAGCTGCGCACGCTGACGCTCGCCGGGGAGGAGTGACCTCACCCGTTCCGCTTCCGCACCTCATTCCGTTCCGGCACCCCGGGCACGGGAGACACCGAGGGCTACGGCTCATGATCCGACGGAAGGACTGATCGCGATGGCGGGTGGGACGGCCGGGCACGACGAACGACGGGGGCACGAGGGTGAGAGCCGGCCGGCCCACCGACCCGTCCACGGACCGGACGACCCACCCGCCCACGGGCCCGACGAACGGCCGGACCACCGACCCGGCCACCGGGCCCGTAACCGGGACGCCGAGACCGAGGCCGAGGCCGAAGACAGTGTCTCCACAGCCCCGGACGACGTGGTCCCGGACGGTGTGGTCCTGGACGACGACTTCATCCGTGCTGCGGAGACCACCGAACCGTCCGCCCGCGCCCGCATGCTGACCGAACGCCGACGGCACGAGGAGCCGGAGCCGCAACCCTGGCGCTCCGGCGAGCAGCCGGCGGGCTGGTTCTTCAGCAAGGCACGCCGGACGCGGGTGGCGTCGCCGCCGGGGACGACTGCGGTGCCATGGCCGACCCTGCTGTCCTGCTGCCCTGCTGTCCCGCTGACGGCGGAGCGGCCGGGCCCTTGGCATGATCCAGACAGCAGACCCTAAATGAGTGGCACCCCACTCGCCCGGCGGGCAGAGTGGTGGTGTCCGCATCGCCGGGAAAGTCCGGTGTCGTGATCCGGGAGAGGAGCGGGGCGATGTCCATGCACGGCAGTATGTCCGGCTCCTGCCAGGGCAGCCGACGGCGGACTCCGGAGTAGTTCCTGCTCCTTTGCCGAGTCCGCCTTACGGAGAACTGCCCGGGGCGGCCGCTTCGAGCACGCGCGTCAGGCGCGTGGGCCGCCCACCCGGAGGATTGGCCGAGAGGTAAGGCACCGGCTTGCTGAGCCGCGGTCGGGTGAAAGCCCGCGCACGTTCGATTCGTGCATCCTCCGCAAGTCGTTGAACCCGCCCCGCTGAGCCCTCCGGTTCCTGAACGGCTGAGCGGGCGTCACGTCCTCAGCCCAGCAACCGCTCCAGCACCACGGCGATCCCGTCCTCCTCGTTGGAGGACGTCACCTCGTCGGCCACCGCCCGCAGTTCCTGGTGGGCGTTGGCCATGGCGACGCTGTGCGCGGCCCAGGCGAACATCGGGATGTCGTTGGGCATGTCGCCGAAGGCGATTGTCTCCGCGGCCTTCGCCCCGAGCCGGCGAGCGGCCAGGGACAGCCCGGTGGCCTTGGACAGGCCGAGGGGAAGCAGTTCGACGATGCCCTCGCCCGCCATGACGACGGTGACGAAACCGCCCGCGGTGCGAGTGGCCACCTCGGTGAGTTCGTCGTCGGTGAGGGCCGGGTGCTGTATGTACAGCTTGTTCAGGGGGGCCGACCACAGGTCCGACGCGTCCGTGAGCGGCGTCGCGGGCAGTCTGCCCGTCACCTCGTAGCCGGGGCCGACCAGTACTTCACCGTCCAGACCGTCGCGGCTCGCGGCCAGGTGCAGCGGGCCGGTCTCCGCCTCGATCTTGGCCAGCGCCACCGCGGCAAGCTGCCGGTCCAGCGTCACCGATGTGAGCAGCCGGTGCGCCCCGGAGTCGTACACCTGGGCGCCCTGGCCGCAGACGGCGAGGCCCTGGTAGCCGAGGTCGTCGAGGATGGGCCGGGTCCAGGGGACTGCGCGGCCGGTGACGACGATGTGGGCGGCGCCCGCCGCGGTGGCCGCGGCGAGCGCGTCCCGGGTGCGGCGGGAGACCGAGTGGTCGTCACGCAGCAGCGTGCCGTCGAGGTCGGTGGCGACGAGTCGGTACGGGAACGGCGTGCTCACTTGGCAACCGGTTCCAGAAACTCCCGGCCGCCCAGGTACGGACGCAGTACCTCAGGGACCCGCACCGAGCCGTCGGCCTGCTGGTGGTTCTCCAGGATGGCCACGATCGTGCGCGGTACGGCGCACAGAGTGCCGTTGAGAGTGGCGAGCGGGCGCACCTGCTTGCCGTCCCTGACGCGGATCTGGAGCCGGCGGGACTGGTACTCGGTGCAGTCCGAGGTCGAGGTCAGCTCGCGGTACTTGCCCTGGGTCGGAATCCACGCCTCGCAGTCGTACTTCCGTGCGGCGGAGGAACCCAGGTCGCCCGAGGCGACGTCGATCACCCGGAACGGCAGCTCCAGCGACGTCAGCCACTGCTTCTCCCATTCCAGCAGCCGCCGGTGCTCCTCCTGCGACTCCTCCGGAGTGACGTAGGAGAACATCTCGACCTTGTCGAACTGGTGCACGCGGAAGATGCCGCGGGTGTCCTTGCCGTGCGAGCCGGCCTCGCGCCGGAAGCAGGGCGAGAAGCCCGCGTAGCGGAGCGGCAGCCGGTCGGCGTCGATGATCTCGTCCATGTGGTACGCGGCGAGCGCGACCTCGGACGTGCCGACCAGGTAGAGGTCGTCCTTCTCGAGGTGGTAGACGTCCTGGGCCGCTTGCCCGAGGAAGCCGGTGCCCGCCATGGACTGGGGCCGGACCAGGGCCGGGGTCAGCATAGGGGTGAAGCCGGCCGCGGTGGCCTGGGCGATCGCGGCGTTCACCAGAGCCAGCTCGAGCAGGGCACCGACGCCGGTCAGGAAGTAGAAGCGCGACCCGGAGACCTTGGCGCCGCGCTCGACGTCGATGGCGCCGAGGATCTGGCCGAGCTCCAGGTGGTCCTTGGGCTCGAAGCCCTCGGCCCCGAAGTCGCGGGCGGTGCCGTGCGTCTCGAGCGTGACGAAGTCCTCCTCGCCGCCGACGGGCACGTCGGGGTGGATGAGGTTGCTCAGCCTGCCCAGAAGTTCCTGCGTCTCGGCCGCTGCCGTGTCCCGCTCCGCGTCGGCCGCCTTGACGTCGGCAGCGAGGGTGCCGGCCTTCTTCAGCAGCTCGGCCTTCTCGTCGCCGGTCGCCTTGGGGATGAGCTTGCCGAGCGCTTTCTGTTCGGCGCGCAGCTCGTCGAAGCGGACGCCGGACGACCTGCGCCGTTCGTCGGCGGACAGGAGGGAGTCGACGAGCGCGACGTCCTCTCCACGGGCACGCTGCGAAGCGCGCACACGGTCGGGGTCCTCACGGAGCAGGCGAAGGTCAATCACGCGCTCAAGGCTACCGGTGCGTGGTGACGCCCCACGACTCACTATTCCACCGGAGCCACTTACATCCCGTTATGAGGGAATTGCGTGATGAGTTCATGGGGGTGGAGCTGAGGTCGCCACGGGGCGTCTCGAGGGGTGACTCGGCGTCGATCGGGGTCAAGGAGAGTGGCCCACTCCCTGGAAAGGGTCAGTTCGCGGGCCGCTCGTTGACTGGAATTCCTTGCAGAGCCGGGATTCGGGGTTCGGTTGTCCACAGGTGTCCACAGGGTGAGGGAAGTTATCCACAGGGTGTGAAGAAAGTCTGTGGACTTTGGAGCGATCCATTCCGGAACGCGTGACCGGCGGTGAGGATTCCTGTCGCGAACCCTCCCTTACCTCCACTTTCGGGCGGAAAGTGGTCACCCCAAAGGGTTGACGAAAGGAAAAGGGCGGACGAAGGGTGCCCGCCGGGCGAGTGGACGCGCTCATGAACGGTGGGGAGATTTGTCGACGGAACGACACAACACTGTCGACTTGTCCCCGGATCGAGAAGTTGGCCTGTGGATAACTTCTGTGGATAACGAAAATCAGAAAATATGACTGATAGGACTGGAAATGTCAGAACCGGCCGTCCTGGCAGCGCGCCACCCAGTCCGCCGCGGACGCGAATTCGTCGTCCGAGGTCCCGGGCAGCGGCTCCCGTACCTCAGTCGGCTCCGCATCCGCCCGCGGGTACGAACCGAGGAAGCGCACCTGAAGGCAGACCCGCTTGAGACCCATCAGCGTCTCGGCCACCCTGCGGTCCGAGATGTGGCCCTCGGCGTCGATGCAGAAGCAGTAATTGCCGATACCGGCTCCGGTGGGCCGGGACTGGAGCAGCATCAGGTTGACGCCGCGCGTGGCGAACTCGCCCAGCAGATCGCGCAGGCCACCAGGGTGGTCGTTGCGCTGCCACACCACAATGGACGTCTTGTCCGCGCCGGTGGGCGCGGCGGGGCGCGCGGGCCGTCCGACCAGGACGAAGCGGGTCTGGGCGTTCTCCGCGTCGTGGATCCCGGTCTCCAGGGCCTCCAACCCGTACCGGGCCGCCGCGAACTCACCGGCGAAGGCCGCGTCGTACCGGCCCTCCTGTACCAGCCGGGCCCCGTCCGCGTTGGAGGCGGCCGATTCCCAGACGACATCCGGGAGGTGCTTCTTCAGCCAGTTGCGGACCTGCGGCTGGGCGGCGGGGTGGGCGGTGACGGTCTTGACCTCCGACAGCCTGGTGCCGGGGCGGACGAGCAGCGCGAAGGTGATCGACAGCAGCACCTCGCGGTAGATCGTCAGCGGGGCGCCCGCGACCAGTTCGTCGAGAGTGGTGGTGATGCCACCCTCGACGGAGTTCTCGATGGGGACGAAAGCGGCCTCGGCCTCCCCGGCACGTACCGCGTCGAGCGCGGACTGTACGGACACGTACGGGATCAGCTCCCGGGTGGCCGCCTCCGGGAGAGTGCGCAGGGCGACTTCGGTGAAGGTGCCCTCGGGACCGAGATACGCATAGCTCGCTGGCATGACCTCACCCTAATGGGCCCACACCGAGAGCATCCCCGGATGCCCTCCCGGGAGTGACATGCGAGTGGCATACGGGTGGCATACGGGTGGCATGCGAGTGAGACGGGGCGCCTCATCCCTCCAGCAACCGCTGCCCCACATACTCGCTCTCCGCCGCTCCGCCCGGCACCGCGTACAGTCCGCTCGACTCGTGCCGGAGAAACGGCGTCAGCGCGTCGCCCCGGTCGAGCTTGCGCTGCACCGGCACGAAGCCGCGCAGCGGGTCGGCCTGCCAGCAGATGAACAGCAGACCCGCGTCGGGCACGCCGTCCGCGTCCATACCGTCGTGGTACGAGAGAGGGCGTCTGAGCATTGCCGCACCGCCGTTCTGGTCGGGGCGGGTGATCCGGGCGTGGGCGTTGAAGGGAACCGCCAGATTGCCCGCGGAGTCGGTCTTCTCCAGGTCCATCGCAGAGGTCTCTGTGCCTCCGGACAGCGGCGCCCCGTCGGACTTGCGGCGTCCGATGACCGCCTCCTGCTCCTTGACCGCGAGCTTCTCCCAGGTGTCGAGCAGCATGCGGATACGGCGTACGACCACGTAGGAACCGTTCACCATCCAGGCGGGGTCGCCGTTCGCCGGTACGAAGATCCGCTGGTCGAAGTCGGAGTCGGACGGCTTGGGGTTGCGGGTGCCGTCGATCTGGCCCATCAGGTTGCGGGCGGTCATCGGGCGGGCGGTGGCGCCGGGCGAGCGGTTGAACCCGTTCATCTGCCAGCGCACCCTGGCCGCCGAACCGGCGTCCTTCTGTACGGCGCGCAGCGCGTGGAAGGCGACCAGGGCGTCATGGGCGCCGATCTGCACCCACAGGTCGCCGTTGCTGCGGGCCTTGTCCAGGTGGTCCGAGGAGAAGTCGGGCAGGGGGTCCAGAGCCACCGGACGCTGCTTCTCCAGTCCGGTGCGGGCGAAGAAGCTGTGGCCGAAGCCGAAGGTGAGGGTGAGGGAGGAGGGGCCGGCGTCCTGTGCCACACCGGTGTCGCCGTCGGCGCTCGGCTCGCCCGCCATGAGCCGCCGAGCCGTGTCCGACCAGCGGCGCAGCAGGGCGGCCGCTTCCTTGCGCCCGGCGCCCGGCGCGAGGTCGAACGCGATGAGATGTCCACGGGCCGGGAACCCTTCGGTGATACCGGGCTGATGTTTCCCGTGAAACATCAGCCGGCCCTCACCCAGGGAGGTCAGCGGGGCGGCTTCGGCCGGTGCGGCGGCGTAGCCCACGGCGCCGCCCGCAGCACCGAGCACCAGCCCGGTGGCCCCGGCGGTGCCGAGCAGGCGGCGCCGGGAGATGCCCTCCCGGGCGACGGGTGGGGCGGCGCCTTCCCGGGGTTCCGGGGCCGCAGGGGTGCGGGCCTTCGGAATGGACTGGTCAGCCATGGTGGTTCAGCCGATCTGTGCGTTCTTGGAGACGGTCACCTGGTCGATGTCGGAGGTCCGCACGGTCACCTCGACGGTCCAGTCACCCGCCACGGGGATCTGCACTCCGCTCGCCGACAAGTGTCCGGTGGCGACGCGGTCGGGGACGACGGGCAGCGGTCCGATGTCCTTCGCGGAGAGGGTGAGGGCGACCTTGAGCTCGGGAACGTCGAAGGCCTTGCCGTCGGTCCGCTCCACATAGACGTGCATGTCGTTGCCGCCCACGCGCGCGGGGTCCAGATCGATGGTGACCACGCCCTTGCCGTCCTTGCCGCCGGTGTCGAAGGGCATGTTCAGGGTCACCGCACCGGTCCCCTGGGCGGGCGAGGACGAGGGTGACGACGGGGCCGAGGACGACGAGGCGGCCCTCTCGGCCTCCTGCTCCGTACGCCCCGGTTCGGTCTGTGTCAGCACGGTGGTGATCAAGAGCAGGACGATGGCGATACAGGCCTCGGCGAGCACGGAGCGACGCAGCCCGAAGCGGTTCGGGTCGGCGTCCCGCAGTCGCTTCTGCCGGGCGGCCGACACGGCGGCCCGCTGCCGGGCCAGCTGCGTGGCCCGCGCGGAGTCCCCGCCGGCCTTCGCCCCGGCCCCCGACTGCTCCGACCGGACCTGGGCAGGCCCCGTGTCGGCCGCGGGCTTCTCCCGTTCGGTGTCGGTGTCGGTGTCGGTGTCGGTGTCGGTGTCGGCCGAGGCTGTGGAAGCGGCTGCAGCCTTCTTGGTACCGGCTTTCTTCGTACCTGCCTTGGTCTTACCGGTACCGGCGGTCCCGGCACCTCCCTGTCCTGCCTCGCCCCCAGCGGCCGGCACCGCCGCCACGGTTTCCTTCTGCTTCTTCCGGAGTGTCACCGCCGCACCGGGCTCCGCCAGTCGGGCCGTCCACCTCCGGGAGGCGTACGCGATCCCGACCATGATCACCACGAGCACGATCTTGACGAGCAGCAACTGCCCGTACCGGGTGTCGGTGAACGCCGACCAGGAACCGAGCTGCCGCCAGCTCTGGTAGATCCCGGTGACGACCAGCGCGACCACACTGCCGAACGCGAGCCGCGAGAACCGCTGGACGGCGGCCGTGTCGACCGCGGTGTCGGCGGGTGCGCGGTAGAGCGCGACGAGCAGGGCGGCGAGCCCGCCGAGCCAGGCGGCGACGGCCAGCAGGTGGACGATGTCGACCGGCATCGCGAGACCAGGCTGGAGCCCCTGGGAGGCATGTTCGGACATGGCCCAGCTCGCGGCGAGCCCGGCCGCCACGACCGTCCCCCCGATGGCGAGTCCGAGGGACAGGTCCCGCTTCTCCTCGTCGTCCCGCTGGTACTGGGCGGCGCCGAAGAGCACCGCGATGAACAGCGCCGCCGCGGCGAGCAGCAGCAGCCGTGACACGAGCGCCGCGCCGGTCTTGGTCTGCAGCACCTCGCTGAGCAGCGTCAGGTCGAAGATGTCGCCGACCTTCCCGGAGCTCGTGTAGGAACCGCGCAGGAGCAGCAGGGCGAGGGTGGCCGCGGTGAGCGTGAGCCATCCGGAGACGACCAGCCGCTGCACCGCCCGTACGCCGGAGCCGCGCGGCCAGCAGGCGAGCACGAAGGCGGCCCCGCCGACCATGACCACGAACCCGGCGTACGACAGGTACCGTCCGGTGCCGTACAGCGAGCCGACCAGTCCGTCGTCGGAGGTTTGGGCGGAGGCTTCGACGGAGGTCTCCGAGGGGGCTCCGACGGAGAAGGTGAAGGCGCCGGCGACGGGATGGCTGTCCGCGGACACCACCTGGTAGGTGACGGTGTAGGTGCCGTCGGGCAGCCCGCCGAGCAGCTGCACGGTGTACGTGGTGCCGCTCGCGTTGGCCGGGTCGCCCTTGTCGACCCGCTCGCCCTTGGGATCGAGGACGCGCAGGGCGTCGTCGCTCACCGCGACCGGTTCGGAGAAGGTGAGCGAGACCTGGGCGGGCGCCTTGCCGACCACCGTCCCCTGCCGGGGATCGCTGCCGGTCAGCGCGGCGTGCGCGGAGGCGGGAGCGGCCCCGGCGAGGAGCGCGCCGGTGACGGCCAGGAACAGCAGCACCAGGATCCGGACGCGGGGGGCGATGGTCTGGGTCACAGGGGTTTCTCCCTCAGTGTCCGTGCTTCGGGGTGTAGGTGGCAGGCTTCACCGGAATCTCGACCGTGACGGGGTCGGAGTGGGCGAAGCGCAGTTCGACGGAGACCTTCTGCCCCTGCTTCGGTTGCCGTGTCAGCTGTTCGAACATCAGATGATTGCTGCCGCTCTCGAGCACGAGGCTGCCGTGGGCCGGGATGTCGAGCGCGTCGACCTCCCGCATGGCCCCGTCGACGGTCTCGTGCACGGTGACGCGGTCGGCGGCGTCACTGCTGACCGAGGTCAGCCGATCGGCCGCGCCGCCCTTGTTGCTGATGACGAGAAAGCCGGCCGCCATGTCCGAGACCGGCTGCGGCATGTAGGCGGAGCCGACGGACAGGTCTGCCTCGCCGCCCGAGCCCGAACTGTCCGGGTCCGAGCCGCCGCAGCCGGCGAGGGTCAGCACCCCGGCGACGGCCACCGCCGCGAAGGCGTGCGGTCTCCCGAGGAGCTGTCTTTCCGCGAGCCGTCTCACGGCTTCTCACCCTTGATGATCTTGGGGAGGTCCGCGGTGTAGTCCTCGACGGTGGCGTCCTCGCCGTAGAGGAGGTAGCCGCCGTCGGTCTTCGGGGAGAAGGCGATGACCTGGGTGCCGTGGTCGGAGACGACCTGGCCCTTGTCGTCCTTGCGCGGCGCGTTGATCGAGATGCCGAGGGTGCGGGCGCCGGCCTGGACCGTGTCGAAGTCGCCGGTCAGGCCGACGACCTGGGAGTCGATGCCCTTGAGCCACTTGCCGAGCGCGGCGGAAGTGTCCCGTTCGGGGTCGGTGGTGACGAACACGATCCGCAGCTCGTCCTGCTGGTCCTGGGGCAACTGCTTCTTGGCCACCGCGAGGTTGTTCATGGTCAGCGGGCAGACGTCGGGGCAGTGCGTGTAGCCGAAGTAGATCAGCGTGGGCTTGCCGGCGGTCTCCGCGCGGAAGTCGTACTCCTTGCCCTGCGTGTCGGTGAGGACGAGGTCCGGCTTCTCGAACGGCTTGTCGAGGGCCGTGGCGGCCTTCTCCGCGCCGGCCTCCTCGGAAACGATGGCGATGGGCTCGTCGCTGTCGCCGTCGCCACTGCCGCAGGCGGAGAGGGTCAGGGCGGCGGCGGCGAGCAGGGCCGCCGCGAGGGTCTTCTTGCGCATGATGGTGTCCAGAATGTAGGTGCTCCGGCACGCGCCGGGGTTCCACGGACCGTGGAACCCCGGCGCGTGCCGTTGAACAGGGGAGGGCTCAGGCGTCGGCGCGCCGACGCCCGGCGAGTACGCCGTAGGCGACACCCGCGGCACCGACCACGATGCCGACGATGCCCAGGACCCGGGCGGTGGTGTCTGTACCGCCCGCGTCACCGGAGTCGGCCGTCGCGGTGGTCTCCGCGGAGGCGTTCTCGGTGCTCTCGTCGGACTTGGCGTCCTCGGTCTTGCCGTCCGACGCACCATGCGAGTGACCGTCGCCGGAGGCCTCGGCCAGGGCGAGCACGGGGGCCGGGAAGTCGGGCTCCTCCTTGCCCTCCTGCGGCACCTCGATCCAGCGGACGACCTCCTTGTTGGAGTACGTCTGCAGCGCCTTGAAGGCCAGTTCGTCGGCGTCCTCGGGCAGGGTGCCGACAGACACCGGGAACTTCTGGAAGAAGCCGGGCCCGATGCCGGCGTCGTCATCGTCGGCGGTCCAGGTGACCTTGGTGACGGCCTCGTCGATCTTCTTGCCGTGCATCTCCAGTGGCTTGTCCAGCTTGGACTTGGTGACCTTGATGTCCCAGCCGTCGACCGGCTGCGGCATCACGGAGGCCAGCGGGTGATCGGTCGGGAACGTCACCTCGAGCTTGGTCGTCGACGCGTTGTCGCGCTCGTTGGGGACCTTGAAGTTCACGACCGCGTAACCGCCCTTGGCCGCCTCGCCCTCGGGCTGCACGCTGACGTGCGCGAAGGCGGGGGCGGACAGGGCGAGGACGGCGACACCGGCGACAGCGCCGACGGCGGCGATACGGGAAGCCTTCATGGCAGAAGCACTCCGCTTCAGTTGGGTTTCGCTGACGGTGAGGGAACCGCGTACGGTGCGTACGCCCTTGCCCGTCGGTGGCGACTGGGCCACGGACGGTTCGTCGTACGAGGTAAGCACGAGCGAAGCAGACGGGAAGTACGCGGTAAGTGCGCGGGGAAATACGCGGAAAAGCGGACACGCGCGCGCCGGGCCGTGCCGCATGCGGGCACCCTCTCCTTCCGTCCGGAGGTCCGGCGGTCGCGGAAGGGTGGCCCGGTCGCGTCAGGCGGCGAGGGCGAGCACGGTGCCGGCCGGGGGCGGACCCCGGCGGATCACCGAGTGCTGGAGTGCGGTGGTATAGGGCGTGGACGGCACGGCCGGCACGGTGCGCAACCGGCCCGGGGCCACCTGCGGTGCCCCCGGGAGACCCGCGCGCAGGGCGCGCACCAGAGCGAGTGCCGCGCGGAGAGACCGTACGAGGGCGCCCTCGGCCACACCGTGCGCCGACAGTTCGGTGAGCCGCAGCAGAGCCAGGTCGCCGCGGCGCAGCAGCCAGCCGGTGGCGAGTGCCGTGAGGACGTGCGCGAGCAGCATCGGCAGGGACGGCAGCAGCGGCATCGACGAGGCCGCGGCCGTGGGGTCCGCGGCCAGGGTCAGGACGCCGTCCTGGGCGTGCCCTCCGTGGGTGCCGCCGGCCGCACTCCCCGTACCGGTCGGGCCGGGGTGGATCCGGGCGTCGGTGAGGATGCGCTGCGCCTGCGCGGGGCTGATGGCCACCGTGCCGGCCCCGCACAGCAGTCGGGCCGCCTGCTCGATCAGCGAGGCGTCGGACAGGGACCCGGACACGGACGGCGACACGTTCGCGGAGGTCGCGGCGCCGTGCTGGCCGATGCCGAACATGGCGTGCAGCGCCGTCTGGCTGACCGCCAGTGGGACGGCGATGCCCGGAAGGGACCGCGCGCGTCCGGTGAGCGGCACCGAGGCCACGAACATCCCGAGGAATCCGACGCCCAGGGTCCACAGCGGAACTGCGGCGTGGGAGGCGAGTGTGTGACCTGCCCCGGCCAGCACGACACAGACCGCGGCGAACACCGCGGCCCGCAGCATCCGGAGCCCGCGTCCGGAGCGCATCGTGTGCGGATGGGGGGCAGTCATGGCGGGCTCATCATCGCACTGGGCCTCCGGCCGCTGTACGGCAGGTCCGCAAGGAGAGCTACGGCCGGAAGATCACTTATGCGCGAGGTGCCCTATATACACCGGCCGGCCCCATGGCGCACCCGCCATATGGGGGTTATCACGTCAGCGGGACGCTTACAAGCGTGTACGCAGGGCAATAGGTAACAGTATGTCGAGCCGCGGCCGGGAGGCTGGAGCATGAGCATCTGGTGGTCACTCCATCTGCGCCGTGACGCTGCGAGCGTGCCGCTCGCGCGTCGCCTTCTGCTCGGCGCGATGGAGACCGCGGGCGTCGACCCCGACATCTCCTACGACCTTTCCGTCGCCCTCACCGAAGCCTGTGCGAACGCCGTCGAGCACGGCGGGGGCACCGCCTGGGGCGGGTTCTCGGAGGCGTACCGGGTGACCGCCTATCTCGAGGGCGAGAAGTGCCGTATCGAGGTCGCCGACGCGGGCCCCGGCTTTCCCGCCGTGGCCGGCGGTCGTGCCCACCCGCCGGCCCGCCCCGCGCCGTACGACGCGGAACACGGCCGCGGCCTCTGCCTCATCCAGGAGCTCGCCGATCACGTCCACATCGGCAACAAGCCCGATCGGGGCGGCGCTGTGGTGAGCTTCGACAAGATCCTCAAATGGCGGAAGGGAGCGCCGCTGATGGCGGTGTGACCTCACCACCGGATCGGGAATCCGTAGGCGCGCGGAAGCGCACCCGATCGCACTGGCCCCGGTCGCGCTGAATCCGATCACGGCGCACCCGATTACACCGCACCCGATTACACCGCACCCGATTACACCGCGGCCGGGTACCCCGCGCGGGGTACCCGGCCGCAGTACGCATATCAGCCCCTCGAGCGGCGATCAGCCCCTCGAGCAGTCCATCCGCCGCTCGAGCGGCGATCAGCCCTTGAGGGCCGCCATCCACGCCTCGACCTCGTCCGACCGCCTGGGCAGCGCGGCGGAGAGGTTCCGGTTACCGTCCTCGGTCACCAGGATGTCGTCCTCGATGCGGACGCCGATGCCCCGGTACTCCTCGGGGACGGTCAGGTCGTCGGCCTGGAAGTACAGGCCCGGTTCGACCGTGAGCACCATGCCCGGCTCCAGGGTGCCGTCGACGTACGTCTCGGTACGGGCGGCCGCGCAGTCGTGGACGTCCAGGCCGAGCATGTGGCCGGTGCCGTGCAGTGTCCAGCGGCGCTGCAGACCCAGTTCGAGTACCCGCTCCACCGGGCCCTCGACCAGACCCCACTCGACGAGCCGCTCGGCCAGGACCCGCTGGGCGGCGTCGTGGAAGTCCCGGTACTTGGCGCCGGGCTTCACCGCCGAGATACCGGCCTCCTGGGCGTCGTACACGGCGTCGTAGATCTTCTTCTGTAGTGTGCTGTACGTACCGTCGATCGGCAGCGTACGGGTGATGTCCGCCGTGTAGTACGTGTGCGTCTCGACACCGGCGTCGAGCAGCAGCAGGTCGCCGGAGCGGACCGGGCCGTCGTTGCGCACCCAGTGCAGGGTGGTGGCGTGCGGGCCTGCGGCGCAGATGGAGCCGTAGCCGACGTCATTGCCCTCGACCCGCGCGCGCAGGAAGAACGTGCCCTCGATGTAGCGCTCGCTGGTGGCCTCGGCCTTGTCGAGGACCTTCACGACGTCCTCGAAGCCGCGCGTGGTGGAGTCGACGGCCTTCTGCAGCTCGCCGATCTCGAAGGCGTCCTTGACCAGCCGTGCCTCGGAGAGGAAGACGCGCAGCTCCTCGTCGCGCTCGGCGGTGACCTTGTCGGTCAGCGCCGTCTCGATGCCGGCGTCGTGTCCCCGCACGACACGCACCGGGCCGGTGGCCTCACGCAGGGCACCGGCCAGCTCGCGCACATCGGCGGCGGGGATGCCGTACCGCTTCTCGGCCTCGGTGAGGGAGTGACGGCGGCCGACCCACAGCTCGCCCTGGCCGTCCAGCCAGAACTCGCCGTTCTCGCGGTTCGAGCGCGGCAGGAGGTAGATCGTCTCCTGGTGGCCGTCGGTCGTCGGCTCCAGGACGAGGACGCCGTCCTCGGTCTGGTTGCCGGTGAGGTAGGTGTACTCGACCGAGGCGCGGAAGGCGTACTCGGTGTCGTTGGACCGTGTCTTCAGGTTGCCCGCGGGGATGACCAGACGCTCGCCCGGGAAGCGCGCGGACAGCGCGGCGCGGCGGGCGGCGGTCTCCGCTGCCTGGGGGATCGGCTCGAGGTCGCGCAGCTCGGTGTCGGCCCAACCGCTCTTCATGTTCTCGGCCAGCTCGTCGGACACGCCGGGGTAGAGGCCGTTCTTGCGCTGCTTGACGGGCTCTTCCTCACCGGTGTCCGGGCCAGCCGAGGCCTGCGGACCTTCCGGGCCCGGCGTACCGGCGGCCTCGTCGAACGCGGTCGGAAGCTCTTCTGCCACAGCGGTCATCCTCCTCGGTAAGGCTCTGGACCTCCCCCAGGGTGTCGGTTTCGTCCGGGCCGGGGGACCTCCTCCATCGTACGGTTACCGACGAAACGGTCACCGGGGGGAAGGGCCTGTTACCGAGGGCGCGCGGGAGGTGACGGGAGCGGGTGCGGGAGGGGGCCATCGGTACGCGAGGGGGCACGGCGCAGGCGCAGGCGCAGGCACAGGAACGGGTGCCGAGCCGGCCGCGAACCGGTCCTGCGAACCGGCATCTTCCTGCCTGTCCGGCGTCTCCTCCTCCCGCCCCGCCCGGGGCGGCTACTCGAACCGTGCGGCCAGCAGGACGACGTCCTCCGTGGAGTCAGTCGTCTCCCTACCCTCGGGCAGCACGGTGCGCAGGATGTGGTCGGCGATCGCGCCGGGGTCGCGCCGCAGCGCCTGGGGCACCCCGGCGGCAGCCGCGTGCAGCCGCGCGAAGGCGCGGTCGGTGGGATCACCGGTGCGGTGCAGCAGCCCGTCGGTGTAGAGCAGAACCGTCTCTCCCGGTTCCGCGTGGATCTCCACGCTCGGCGCCTCCCAGCAGGCGAGCATGCCCAGGGGGGCCGAGACCGACGTTTCCACGAACTCCGTGCGGCGCTCGCCGAGCAGCAGCGGCGGACTGTGCCCGGCACCGGCCAGCGTGATCCTGCGCAGCGCGGGTTCGCAGTAGCCGAACAGCGCGGTGGCCGACCGGGCCGGTTCGGTGAGCCTCAGCAGCAGTTCCAGGTCGGACAGGACGGCGACCGGGTCCTCTCCCTCCATCACGGCGTACGCGCGCAGGGACGCCCGCAGCCGCCCCATCGCGGCGACCGCGCTCGGCCCGGCCCCGGTGACGGACCCCACGGCGAGGCCGAGGGCGGCGTCCGGCAGCGGCAGCGCGTCGTACCAGTCGCCGCCGCCGTACGGGGAGGTGCGGTGCCGGGCGGCGAGCTGGACGCCGGGGATCCGGGGCAGACGCGAGGGGAGGAGCTCCTCGGACATGGTGGCCATGGACGCACGCGCGCGCTCGAGTTCCAGGAGGCGGGCGAGATGCTCGGCGGCGTACCGGGCGTAGAGGCCGATGAGGTGCCGCTGGCGTTCCGACGGCTCGGCGGGCTCGTCGTAGAGCCACACCGCGGCGCCCAGTCGTCGTGTCGTCTCCGCCGCCTGCGCGGCGTCCGCGTCGGCCGCGGCCTCGGGGGTGAGGGGCAGCGTGTAGCTCGCGGCGTAGCCGAGGCGGGCGGCGACCTCACGGTGCCGGGGGTCGAGTCCCTTCTCGGCGAGCAGGTCGGGTACGGCGATGCCGTCGTCGGTGCCGGGCAGTCCGTCGAGGATTCTGCCGTACGGCACCGCGCTGCGCGGGATCGTCTCGATGTGGCCGAGATCGGCGCGGGCCAGGCCGAGACCGATCATGGTGTCCGGGCCGCGACCGTCGGCGGGTTCCAGGACGACGAGACCGCGACGGGCGCCCACCAGGGCGGCGCCGGCGCGCAACAGCTCCTGGAGTGCCTCGTCGAGGGAGCTGATGCGGGCCAGGCGTTCGGTCAGCTCATGGAGGGTCGTGAGGTCGGAGACCCATCCCGCGAGCCGGTCCTGCAGAAGCGCACCCGGTGCGGTCTGGGGGTTTGCCGGGGCGATCGGAGAGGTACCCGTAGCAACGGACGCGACAGTGTGCGCGGGGGCCGGAACCGTTGAATCGATTCCAGCCACTTTCGGAGGGTGCGGGGCGCTCATGGCGTCCGGCTTTCCCACCGGTACGAACTGCTCAAAAGCATCGCAAACCCCCATGTCGTCCGGCGTCGCCGGCGGTGTCTCCACATGTACACGTTCTCGTGAGGAGATGTCCAGCATTGTCCTGCTGGGATTCCTGGTGTCCGTGGGTTCGGAGGGAGTCCGGAGGGAACTCGCTCCCGCCCTCTTGCCGAAAATCAAACTTGGCTTGAAACTGCCTCAGGGGGAGGCTGATTGCGGTCGACTGGGCTCGCTCGACGGAGCGTCACAGCGGTCGTGATGGGTACGTACTCGGAGAAGGCCAGGGGTGGTTGGGAATCACCCGGGAACCTGGTGACGGACCCGGGCGTCTTAACCACCGACGACCGTGCCCCATCCTCCCGTGGCGGAGGCGGAGAGAAACACGCGCGACGGTAAACGCCAGACTTCGCCACCCCCACGCCACCCCGTGCTTCCGATCGACGCAGTACGGGTGGTACGGCCGCGGAGGCAGTCCTTGTTCGGCCCATAGGGGCTCCCCCTGCCCGGTGCAGGGATGTGATGCGTCAACAGGTACGCACAGTAGGTACGCACAGTGCAGTGATCGACACATTTTGTGATGTGGACCACGGTGTTGCCAGGCGTGCAACGGAAAGGAACGAGCGCTCATGCGCGAGATCCTCGGAAGGCGACGCAGGCTCCTGTCCCGGCGAGGCGACAGTGGGCCCCAGCTGATCGAAGCAGCCCTGACCTTCGCCTCGGACTGGCAGTGGCCGGTACTCCCGGGTGTGGCGACGGATCCGCAGGGCGGGTCCCGCTGCGGCTGCCCGGACTCCGAATGCACAGTGCCGGGAGCCCACCCCTTCGACCCCGGGCTCCTCGCCGCCACCACCGACGCGCGCATGGTGCGCTGGTGGTGGGGCAACCGGCCCACGGCGCCCGTCATCCTGGCCACTGGGGGCAGGGCGCCCTGCGCTGTTTCCCTGCCCGCCGCGCCGGCCGCCCAGGCCCTGGGCGACCTCGACCGGCTCGGCATGCGGCTCGGCCCGGTCGTCGCCTCGGCGGACCGCTGGTCGATCCTGGTCAAGCCGTACTCCCTGGAGCAGCTGGGCGAGCTGCTGTACGCCAAGGACTTCGTCCCCGGATCCCTCCGCTTTCACGGCGAGGGCGGCTATCTCGCCCTGCCCCCGTCCACCACCGGCCTGGGTGAGGTCCGCTGGGAGCGCGCGCCGCTGCCCGGCTCGGCCTCACCCTGGGTGCCCGATGTCGAGGCCGTGGTGGACGCCGTGGTCGAGGCCCTCACCCGTACGGGTGTGAGCGCGCCCGAGAAGTAGCGGCCGTCGGCGGGCACGGCGTCCGGCATTTCCTGTCTGTTGCCGCGCGGCATCCGGCGGCTTCGCCGTCTCCACGGTCTCCACCTGAACATCGGCGGGGCGGCTTCGAGCGGTGCTCCACGCAGGTTACGCAGACATGGAGTTCGGGAAGCGGGCCGGACGCGGGCCGCTGTCGTGCCGTGTTCCGGGGAGCGGCCGACCGGTGGGAACCGGTGGTTGCCGTGCGACTGCTTTCTGTGAAGAAGAGTGGTCGCAGAAAGACCCGGTTGCTGGCGACGGGGGATGCACCAGCAACCGGGCTACTGGAACGGTAACAAGAGATCGGCTGTTAGCAAATTCGATCTCAGCTTTTCCGGTCACCGACTGGCTTGTCTCCACCGGGAGTTGTGGAGGGATCCGGTCATGGGGCCGGACGGTCGTGCTGACCGGGCAGTCAGCACGACCGGGGGCGCACCCATGCCTCAGCTGAGGGTGACCTGACGGTTGGTCAGGCCTCCACGCGCGCGGCGCTCGTCGGCGGTGAGCGGAGTGTCGGTGGCCAGGGCCGCGGCGAGGCGCTCGGCGAACTCGGCCGCCGGCTTCTCCACGTCCTCGGCGCCGACCCCGCTGGGCAGGTCCCAGACCGGGACCGTGAGTCCGTGAGCGCGGAAGGAGCCCACCAGACGGGTCCCTTCACCGAGGGAGGAGTGGCCCGCCGCATGCAGTCGCGCCAAGGCGTCCAGAAGCTGTTCCTCGGGGTGCGGCATGACCCACCGCAGATGGTTCTTCTCGGGTGTCTCGCACCAGTACGCGGAGTCCACGCCCGAGAGCATGACGGTCGGGATGGCTGCCGAGTTGGCCCGCTCCAGGGAGGCGGTCACGTCCGGGGTGGCGTTCTCCGGGTCGGGGACCCAGAACTCGAAGCCACTGTGCACCACCGGCTCGAACGCGCCTTCGGGGTCGAGGAGATCCTGCAGCCGGGGCCCGTCGGCCGGAGCGCGGCGGGCCTGTACCGGGGTGCCCGGATCGGCGATGAGCGCGCGCTGGAGGGTGTCGGCGAGGTCGCGGCTGATGTCGCCGGACGACGTGTCGTTCTGCAGGCCGAGGAGGACCGAACCGTCGTCACGGCGCAGCGCGGGCCAGGCCATCGGCAGCACGGTGGCCAGGGTGACCGACGGGACGCCGTCGGGCAGGCCGTCCTTGAGGGGCAGCTCGACGGTGGCGGCGGGTACCAGTTCGCGCAGCGCCACCCAGTCGCACTCGCCCGGCAGCCCCTCGAACGGGCGGTGCACCAGCTCGGTCACGGCGTGCGCGGCGGCACGGCCGTGGCAGGCCTTGTAGCGGCGGCCGCTGCCGCAGGGGCAGGGCTCGCGGGCGCCGACGACCGGAAAGTTCCCATCAGCGCCTGCGGCGCGGGCTCCGTCCGTAAGCTGCGGGCGCTTGGCCTTGGTCTGAGGGCGCTTCTTGGCCATCGTGGGTGTCTCCCGGTTACGGCTCGTCTCGTACGGGCGGGAGCCTAGTCGTTCACGGCGCGGCTGACGGGATCCTGTGGACAACATGCCGACTGTGGGCAACGCGCGAGTCGTACGGGACCGGATCCGTACGGAACCGGGTCCGCACGATGCGGCCGTGAGGCGGGCGACAGCAGCCGTGAGGCGACCGACGGCGGCCGTGAGGCGGTCGATGGTGGTCGACAGCAGGCGACGGCGGACGGCCGCGCGGAGTGGTTGTGCGGAGTGGTTGTGGGGATCGCCGCGCGCGCGTCGTCAGTCGAGTCGATCGAAGGCGTCCGCGAATTCCAGGCCGGACATCTCGGACACCATGGGGGCTGCCACCCGCGTGGTGAAGTCATTGCGCCGGTGTCCGGCGTCCGGGTCGTGCACGTCGTCGTGGACGACGGCCCACACCGTGACCTCGCCCGGTACCTCGTCGCGTACGCCCCAGTCGTCGGCCAGCGCCGTGATGATGTTCAGCCCCCGGCCGCCGTGCGCGGTGACCGACGGGGTTGCCGGCGCCGGCCTGGTCGGGCCTCCGCCGTCCGTGACCTCCACGACCAGCCGACCGCAGGGATCCACCTGCCAGGCCGCGCGGACGTCGCCGTCCCCGGCCGGGGCGTCGCCCAGAGGTCTGCCGTGCTTGCACGCATTGCTCAGCAGTTCGGAAAGGATCAGTACGGCATCGTCGATGACCGTGTCCGCCACTCCGCCGTCGCGCAACTGCAGGCGCATACGGCGCCTCGCTTTCCCCACGCCCGCAGGGCCATGGGGTACGGCCATGCTCGACGACGTGGGCACCTCCTGTGCCACCACCAACGCCACCCCCGAGACCTCCTTCGCCCCACGCCACGGTGTGAATGCCCCATGGGCTTGAACCGGAAACCGGCCCATCCATGTGTGGTGACGCACTCGAAACAATCAAGCACGTAACGAATGCGCCGGAGCACTCCCCGTAATCGGGTGGCTGGATCTAGTCGATGTGGCCGAGATGTGAGGATGGGGCGAGAAGGGGCCCGCGGTCAAGAGCCCTGCATGGACGGGACGGGACGGGCCGGGCCGGGCCGCATGGTCGATCCGCCCCGTCCCGCTCAGCGGCCGAGCTGGTCGAGCACCGCGCGGGGGCGGTTGGTGATGATGGCGTCGACCCCGAGGTCGACGCAGGCGTCCACGTCCTGGGGGTCGTTCACGGTCCACACGTGTACCTGGTGGCCGGACCGCTTCAGGCGCTCGATGTACGAGGGGTGGCTGCGGACGATCCGGATCGAGGGGCCCGCGATCGGCACTCCTTCCGGCAGCCGCCCGTCGCGCAGGCGGGGCGAGACGAACTGCATGAGGTGGACCGTCGGCAGGGTGGGCGAGGCGGCATGCACGCGATGCAGTGACCGCGCGGAGAAGCTCATCACGCGTACCGGGGACTCCTCCGGGATGCCGGGTGCGCTCAGGCCGAATCTCTTCAGCAGGAGCAGCAGCCGCTCCTCCACCTGCCCTGCCCACCGCGTGGGGTGCTTGGTCTCGATCGCCAGTTCCACGCGCCGGTCGGCGTCGGAGACGAGCCCCAGCAGTCGCTCCAGGGTGAGGACGGAGGTCGCCTCCCGGTCCTCCGGCCGGTACTCCCAGTCGGGCTCCTCGGCCCGTCCCCCGAGCGGGTCCCGGGTCTTCCAGGAGCCGAAGTCCAGGGTGGACAGATCGGAGAGCTCCAGTGCCGACACCGCGCCGCGGCCGTTGGACGTACGGTTGACGCGACGGTCGTGAACGCAGACGAGATGACCGTCTGCGGTCAGGCGTACGTCGCATTCGAGCGCGTCCGCACCATCCTCGATCGCCTTGCGGTATGCGGCCAGGGTGTGCTCGGGGGCGTCCTCGGAGGCTCCGCGGTGGGCGACGACTTGGGGCAGGCGCTGACGTGCATGGGTCACCGCGTCATGGTGCCATCGCATGGGGGTATCTGTGCGATGGCGTGGGTGTTGATGGCGTGAGGGCCGCGGACGTCTGATCGGAGGCATGGGGCTGGTGCACCCTTAGTGAGTAATGCCCTATGTAAGGGATGGTCTCGCACCCACAGGAACGGCTTATGGTGCCCTGACGGCCCATGGGAAAAACTGACGTCATACAAAGAGACATGCACAGCTGAAGCGCACCGGACTCGTCGACAAGCGTGATCGAGCGTGAATGAACGTGACCGAGTGCGACCTGGAACAACGGCCGTGGATCGAGGAGAGAGAGCTGTGAGCACCGAGAACGAGGGCACAAACGAGGGCGCATCGGTACCCCCGGCCCCGTCCGTACCGCCCACGCCGGTGGACGCTCCCGCTGCTCAGACGCATCCGGAACGCCCGGCTCCGGACGGGGAAAGCCCTACGACCCCCCTGCCCCTGGTCCCGCCGAACGCGCCCGGTGCGGTACAGAGTCACGGTTCGTCTCAGTACCCGGGGTACGGCGATGGCGTCGACCGCGGCGGATACGGCGAGCCGGCCGGACACGCCGCTCAGGGCACCCATGCGGGCCAGGGAGGCTACGGCGCCCAAGGCCAGTCCCCCACCGGCCCTCCGCCGGGATTCCCCGCGGGAACCTCCTCCCCGCCCGACGCCTCCTGGCCCCCGCCCCCGGCGCCGGGCGCTCCGTCGTACGACGGGGGCGCGGGTGATGGAGCCGGTGGTGGCGCGGCCGGATGGGGCTCCTCGTACCAGGAGCCGGCGCCGAAGAAGGGTGACAGACGTGGCCGCCTGGTCGCCACGGTCCTGGTGGCCGCGCTGGTCGCGGGCGGCCTGGGCGGGGGCCTCGGCTACACGCTGGCCAAGAACAACGACGGCAACGGCTCGACGACCGTCTCGTCGTCCGCCAGCGGCGGCAACGTCAAGCGCGACCCGGGCACGGTCGCGGGGGTGGCCGCCAAAGCGCTGCCGAGCACGGTCACCATCGAGGCGGAGAGCAGCAGCGGCGAAGGCGGCACCGGCACGGGATTCGTGTTCGACACCCAGGGACACATCGTCACCAACAACCACGTGGTGGCGGAGGCCGTGGACGGCGGGAAGGTCGCGGCGACCTTCCCGGACGGCAAGAAGTACGACGCCGAGGTGGTCGGTCACGCCCAGGGCTACGACGTCGCGGTCATCAAGCTGAAGAGCGCCCCCTCGAACCTGAATCCCCTCACGCTGGGCGACTCCGACAAGGTCGCCGTCGGCGACTCGACGATTGCCATCGGCGCCCCGTTCGGCCTGTCCAACACGGTGACCACCGGCATCATCAGCGCGAAGAACCGCCCGGTGGCCTCCAGCGACGGCACCGGCAGCCAGGCCTCGTACATGAGCGCCCTGCAGACCGACGCCTCGATCAACCCGGGCAACTCCGGCGGACCGCTGCTGGACGCCCAGGGCAACGTCATCGGCATCAACTCCGCCATCCAGTCCACCAGCAACGGCGGCTTCGGCACCGGCCAGTCCGGCTCCATCGGCCTGGGCTTCGCCATCCCGATCAACCAGGCCAAGTACGTCGCCCAGGAACTGATCAAGACGGGCAAGCCGGTGTACGCCAAGATCGGCGCGTCGGTCTCCCTGGAGGAAGGCACGGGTGGGGCGAAGATCACCGATCAGGGTGCCGGCGGCTCCGATTCGGTCGACCCCGACGGCCCCGCCGACCAGGCCGGTCTGCGGCCCGGTGACGTCATCACCAAGCTCGACGACCGCGTCATCGACTCCGGCCCGACCCTGATCGGCGAGATCTGGACCCACAAGCCGGGCGACGAGGTCACCCTCACCTACCAACGCGGCGGCAAGGAGCAGACCACGAAGCTCACCCTGGGCTCCCGCGTCGGCGACAGCTGACCCCACCCCGCCCGCACCGACCCGTTACCCTTGTCCCCGCGCCGCCGATTACCCGGTGAGCGTGGGGAGGTGTGCCCGAGCGGCCTAAGGGAACGGTCTTGAAAACCGTCGTGGCAGCGATGTCACCGTGGGTTCAAATCCCACCGCCTCCGCGCAGGTCGTAGACGTTGCAGGTCAGAGAGGGTGTCCCGTTGATCGGGGCACCCTCTCTGCGTGCACCTTGTCTCACCTTGACGCGCCGCTGTCCCGCTTCTGACCAGCGCGTGCGGCCAACCTGCGGCCAGGAATCACGCCTTCTCGGCTCCGCCCTCGTGCTCGGCGAGACCCTGCTCGATCAGGGCGTTCATCCTGTCCTCCTCGCCGTCCAGCACCTTGGCGTAGTAGCGCTGGAGCACCGCGACGCTCTGTCCCGCGCGGCGGGCCGTTTCGGCGAGGCTCACCCCGGAGCGGAGCCAGAACGACACGCACGCGTGCCGCAGGTCGTACGGGATGGCGGCCAGCGGAGAGGCGACCTGGGCCGGGGTGAGCGCCTTGCGACGGGCCTCCTTCCACACCGCGCCGTACTCCTGCGAGCGGACCGGGCCGCCGCGCACGGCGCTGAACAGCCGGCCGTCGGCGGTGTCCCCGAGCACCGCGAGGTGATCCCGCAGGATGCCGACCAGGACGGGCGGGATGGGGACCGGTCGGACCGCGCGATGCGCGCGGTGCTTGAGCTGCCGTTCCTCGTACGGCTTACCGTCGTCCGTCCAGGCCGATCCCACCTGCGGCCGGGCGCCGGCGAGCATGAGCCGCCCCCACCCCTTCGACGGGAGTTCACACTGGTCGGTGCTGAGCATGGACACCTCCTCGGGCCGCAATGCCGCGTAGTAGATGCAGGCGAAGAACGCGACCAGGTGGGCCCCGCGGGGCCCCTGCGCGCGGACGGCGTCCAGCAGGGCCCGTGCCTGCGTGGGGGTGGCGACACTGCGCACGTCCAGCTCTTCCACTGCCTTGGGCGTCTCCCAGTGGACGCGGTGCAGCGGGTTGCCGGGCAGCAGCTCGTGTTCGACGGCCAGGCGCAGGCAGTTGCTCAGCACCGTGCGGCGGCGCCGGAACGTGTTGGCGGCGGCGGGCTTGCCGTCCTGCCGCTTGGCCAGGTGTTCCAGCACCGTGCGCACGCGTGCGGCGTTGTCCAGGTCGACCACGGCCGGCGCGTTGCGCTCCACCCATGCCAGAGCCTTGGCCTCTTCCGCCGGCGGTTCCTGGTCGTGACGACCCGCATTGAACCCCCACTGGTAGAGCGCGCGACGCAGAACGTCGTCCGACGGCCGGCCCTTCCCGGTGGGGCACAGCGCCATCGTGGCGATGGCCAGGCTCTCCGCGATGCTCGCTCGGTGCTTGGCCGCCGCGGTGGGCCATTTCCGGGCGACGTGCGCACGAGCATGGGCGTACCAGTTCGTCCGGTTGCGCTCGCGCACCTCGGAGACGGGAAGTCCGCTTTCGGTGTCGAACGGCTCGCCCTTGCGCGTCGCGGTGAGCAGCTCCGCGCGGCGTGCGTCGGCGAGCGTCTTGGTGGCGAACTTCTCCTGGTACTCCTTGCCGTCCACCTGCCACCGCAGTTGGAACGGCGCGGCCTTGCTCGGACGCTTTCGGATGTTCCAGACGCGCACGTCGTAGCTGTGCATTGTTCTCCTTAACGAAAAGGGGGCCCCGCCGGGTGGCGGGGTCCCCTCGGGGCGTTGCGGGTCAGGCGCACATCTCGTGCGCGGCCCACCACGAGTCCAGGTCGCTGCGACGGCAACGGAGCTGCCCGTTGGGCAGCTTGATGAGCTTCGGAGCCGTTCCCCGTGCGCGCATGCGGTAGAAGGCGGCGCGGCTCATGCCGATCTCGGCGAGGACTTCGGGGAGCTTCAGCATCTTGTGGCTTGCCATCGGTGACTCCTCATTGGCCGAGCTCTACTCGGGTCTGTGGGTGCTTCCGTCCGAGGTGGGGATTTCTGCGTCACCACGTCACATGCGTCATTCGGTTCCCCTGGCCAGCGTGTTTGGGATGACGCGGAGCTGAGAGGGGTGTCATCGGGTGACGCGCACCCGTGTCACCCGATGACGCGGGTGACACGGGATGACGCATGCCCACCGTCCTGCGTCACCGCTGTAGAGGCAGGTCAGGTAGTTGTCCCTGCGCCGGGTGACGTGGGTGACGCAGGTTCTCTTTCTTCGGAGAAGAGAGGTGGTCTTCGGTGTCGTGCGGCGCGGAGTGTCGAAGAGGGGAGCCGCTTCGCGGCGCGTTCGCACAGAGCGGCTGCCGCCGCTGAACAGCAAGAGGAGCACGCCGTGCCGGGGTGCTCCTCTTGCTTGTACAGGTCGGCATGGTCGGCGCGGGGGTCAGAACGCGGGTCGCTGCTCGTGCTTCTCCGTGGGGGCCGACGAGGAGCGGGTCATCTCGATGTAGCGGGCGGATTTGGTGCGGCCCCAGTCGATCAGGACGCCCCTGGCGGCAAGAGTGGGTTGGAGACGCTTGAGCCGGTCGGAGAGCACCTTGCCCGTGGTCGGCCAGCCCTTGGGAAGCGAGCGGCAGTCCTCGCCGGTGTAGAGGCCGGTGAGGCATTGGAGCCACTCGGTGGAGGTCATCCGCTGCTCCGCCCCCGCCTCCAAACCGGCGGCATGCTTGAGGACGGTCTGTGCCAGGAGGTCGCCTTCGATGACGTCGTCGTTGAGGTCGTCGAGGCTGGCTCGGTAGGCGGCGAGGGATCCGATGCCGGTGGCGGTGTCGAGCTGGGCGCACAGGTGGGCGAAGTCCGCCATGCGCAGGTCCGTGGGGATGTCCGCGTCAGCCGCGCGTACCTGCACGGTGAGGTCCAGGAGCGAGCCGAGGATGACCGGGAGGGCTTCTTCGAAGTCTGCCCACAGCTCCGCCTCGGTGCGCCGGACGCGCGGGCGTTCCAGGCGAAGGGGCAGGAGGCGTTCGGCAAGGTCGGGCCGGATGACGCCGACGTCGATGCCGGTGAGGAGCAGGGGCCGACGGTAGCGGGCGCGGACCACGTCGCCGTCGGTGAACAGAGCGCGTTTGACGGTCTCGGCTCCGGTGACGATGCAGCACATGGCGTCGGACAGGTCCGGAGCCAAGTGCGAGAGGTTGTCCAGGGCGGTGACCCAGCCCGCGGCCACGGCCGCGATCAGGTTCTCCTCGTCCTTCGGCGCGCGCCGCAGGTCGCCGCTCATGCCTTCGATGATCCGCACCAGCATGCGGCCACCGGTGGACTTCCCGGCGCCCTGGGGGCCGGTGAGGAACGGCGCTGGCACCGGTACGGAGGGTTCGAGGCAGCCGATGAGCCAGGCGAGGGCCAGGCTCTCGGTTTCCGCGGTGGCGAAGTTGCACAGCCGCATCAGCCGGTCGATGCCCTTGCCGTCGGTGTCCTTCACGGGCATGGGGAGTTCGCCGGTGAGCTGGGTGCGCTTCCAGCACACCTCGCGCGGGTCGGGGACGGCGATGTCCCAACCGGTGGGGTGGATACGGACTGACCGGCCGTCGTTGCGGCCGAGGTCCATCCAGGTCGCTCCGTCGAATCCGGGGGCGACACGGATGTGAACGGGCTGCACGCTCTGGCTCAGTGCGAGGGCTTCGATCAAGTCCAACGCCTCCTTGAGTGCTGTGCCGTTGAATACGCCGTATCCGTCTTGGAAGAGGCCGACCATGAGTTCCTGGCGGTGGCTGCCGGTCGTGCCCTGGGAGCGGATCGGGCGGGCCACGGGGTGGCCGTTCTTCTGCGCGTACACGGTTCCGTCGGCGGTGCGGAAGTAGCGGAAGTGCGCTTGCGCGTAGTCGGTGATGACCTCGCGGGCGGGAGTCTTCTCGTCGTCGGACACGGTCACATCCCCAGCTTCGTGCGGGCGTTGGTCCACGCTTCGGTGCAGTGCCGCAGGGTTTCGCCCTTGGCCTGGGCGGCGGTGAACAGCCGCGCCATGTGGGCGTCGGTGAGGCAGCCGCACCGGCCGTGCGTGGACAGCACGGCTAGGAACGTCCGGTACACGGTCGCGTGGACCGCGCTGGACGCCTCGGTGATGCGCTGCTCGGCCATGGCGATGCCCCGGTCCAGGTAGGCGGGCGTGCGGTGGGGGCACTCCCCGCCTCCGGCTCCTGCGGGCACGACGCCCGCAGGAGCCGGGCGGACCGTGGGCGGCTCCTTCACGGCCAGCGCGCGGACGGCGTCCGGCAGGGCGGTCATGGTGCCGGTGCCGGGCCCGAGATAGCGGGCGTAGGACATGGTCGACTTGATGTCGACGCCGGGACGGACCGCGTTGTGCGACGCCATGGTGCCCCGGTAGATCCAGTGCTCACCGCGCGTCGTCGGCACGGCCCGGGTGGCGGGCAGGGTCTCGCGGGCCCAGGCGACGGCCGCCGCGTTGTCGAGGTCGACCACGGTCAGCCCGGCGCCGCCGGGGTGGTAGGCGACGGTGACGGCCCGCCGCCATGCGGCCGTCCAGGCCGGGGAGGTGAGGACGTGCGGGTCGGTGGTGGCGGCGGCCCAGGCGTGGCAGACGCCGGGGCACCGGCACGGGCCCGCGCTCTTCATGTTCGGCCGGCCACCGCACGCGTTCTGCGCGCACCGGTGGCAGTTGCCGAACGGCACCTTCCCCCGTCGCAGGGGCAGCACCGGCACACCGGTCGCGGCCAGCGGCAGCGCGGTCCGCAGGGGGTCGGGCAGCCGCGGCCGTGGGCCGGGCACTCGCCGGATGAGGGTGGGTTGGGTCATGCTGGGAGACCTCCAACAGGTCTGTAGCGGACTGGTTGGCAGGGCGGCCCCGTTTCATTGGCGTGAGTGGGGGGTCGCCCTTGACGTAGCTGGGACTGTCCGGCCGATCAGGAGCGTCGCGGGCAGGGAAGCGCGTGGACGCGGGATGCGGCGGGTGTCATGATCACGGCGGCGTCCGGCGGGGGTCCGGTGCGCAGGGAGGGATCATGATGCTCTATCTCGACATACCTTCTGTTCTGGCTGTTTTGGCTGTTCTGGTGGCGTCGCTCATCGCTGCCTCGGGCGTAGCGGCGGTTACCCGGGGCTGGGTGCTTCCCTGGAACCGGCGTCGGGTTTACCGCGTTCGCCTCTACGGCTGGGGTCAGTTGGTGCTGGCCTTCGGCCTGTGCTGTCAGGTGCTCTTCGGGCTGGTGATCAGCAATCTCGGCATCCGGTCGTTGGTGACCTTGACGGGCGTCGGGCTTCTGCTGACCGGCCTCATCGTGATGACGGTGAGCCAGCGCCCGGGCGCTAATCGACAGGGCAGCGGCACGCCCTAGCCGTGGAAGTGGTTGCGCTTGAACACGGCCTTGCGGATGTTCACCGTGGTGCCGCTCCGGTGGCCGCTCGGACCGAGGACCTGGACGGCGATCCAGCCGCCGAAGACGACGGCGGCCAGGATGATGAGCTGGGTGATGAACGCGGTCAGCGCGGCGATGAACGAGGTGAGCAGCAGCAGCCCGCCGCACACCGCGAGAAACCCGACACCCCCGAGGGCGACGTTCACCGCCGTTCGCGAGACGGCCGGCTTCACCGTGACCGGCTCGGGCTGCGCCGGTTCGACGGCGTAGCCGGTGACGATCCGGCCGTCGGGCAGGACGATGCTCGCCACCGCCGGCACCGTGCCCGGCTGCACCGCAGCGACCGGGACGGCGGGCGGGAGCGGGGTGGGCCGGTGGACTTCCACCGCCCGTTCGGCGGGCACGTGGTGGGCAGGTTCGGGGTACATGCGGAATCCCTTCCGGCACATGGCCAGGGAGGCGGAGACACCCCCTTCGGGGTGCCGTGTGGAGGGGCGTTTCGGGGGTCTGACCTGCGTGCCTCCCTGACTCCCTGAACGATCATTCATGCAGGTCGGGGCCAGGGAGGCGGGTCAGGGAGGGGTTCAGGGAGTTCTCCCTGTCTCCCTGACCCGCAGCGGTGCGGCTCCCTGCCGTCAGTCGGCGGAAGCGGAACCGTCGGTGTCGCGGTGGGCGAGGGCGCGGGCCACCCGGTCGCGGGAGACGACCATCACGCCGTCGGACTTGTACGGCCCGGCGGCGGCGTCCAGGACGCGCTTGAGGTCGAGGAACGACCAGCCGCCGTAGGCGTCCGCGTTCCGGGTGGCGAGCCGGGCGAGGACGTCCTTCGTGCGGACGCGGGGGGCGTCGCCGATGACGGCGGCGATGTCGGCGAGCGGATCGTGATCCTCGCCCCGCGCGATGGCGTGCAGGGTGGTGACGCCGTCGCGCAGGGCCCTGGCCCGGTCGGTGATGGTCTCGGCGTCGTCGTCGATGTAGTGCGTGCGCACCGTGAGGGACGACTGTCCGGCCGGGATGGCGATGCCGTCGGAGGCGACGACCAGGGTCCCCCGGTCCAGGCCCGGACGCAGCAGGTTGGGGGCGGCGCCGCCGTCGACGGCCTTGTCTCCCAGGGCCATGCGGGCCTGGGATTCGGTGCCGAGGGCGAGGGAGGCGCGGGTGTGGGCGCCCTCGCGGACCAGCTTGGGCAGGTTCTCGTTGGTGGGGTCCTGGGTGCCCTGCCACATCAGCACGTTCACCGCCCGACCTTGGTTGTGGATCTTGCGGACGGCCATGAAGTACCGGGAGTTCGCCTTGGAGCCGCCGTAGGGGCGCTTGTCCTCGTCCTTGGCAGGGCACATGAACGCGACCTGCGCTTCGTCGACCAGCACGATCAGGGGCGGGAAGGTGGTGCCGGGCGGGGCCTGGATGCGGCGGTTCATCTCGTCCACCGCGCTCTCGACCATTTCGGTCACCTGGATGACGTGCTCATCGGTGGGGCCCTGGATGAGGACGTCGGCCAGGTCGTCGAACATGGCCCAGTCTCCGACGCCCTTGAGGTCGCCCATGAGGAACTGCACCGACTTGTCGAGGGCGAGCCACAGGGCCAGGGAGCGCAGGGCGACAGTCTTGCCCTGGTTGGACAGGCCGGTGATGAGCAGGTGGCGCTGATACAGCGACAGGGCGGCGGCGTCGCCGCGCAGGTCCTGGCCCCAGGGGGCGCGGCCCTTCTTGTAGTCGGCGGTCATGGTGTCGTCGGTGACCAGCGGGGACGGGCCGATCGGCTCGTCCAGCGCCCCGCTGTCAGCAATCCAGAGCCGCACCGTGCGGGCGGCCTGGGGGATCGTGATGAACACTTCGTGCTCGTGCCGGGTCAGGTTCTCGGCGAGCTTGCGCCGCTTGGCCTGCACCTCGTTGGTCGACACCCCCGAGGGCAGGGTGACGTCGACCTCGACGCCGCACCCGGCGATCGTGATCGGGCCGAGCATGGACGCGCCGGCGTCGCCCATCTCCTTGATCGCCCGTGCCAGGGCGGGCACCCCCAGGTCGCGGAGGGCCTTGACCACGATGGACGGGGTGACCGGCTCTCCCTCGCCCGAGCGGACGTTCGCGGGGAGGGCCCAGTGGGGTGCGGCCTGCTGGTGACGGCCCACGGCCCACAGCGCGAGCAGGGCCAGGAACGGGCCGATCGACAGGAGCGGGCCCCACACCACGGTGACGATGGTGATGAGCAGGTGGACGAACTCGATGACCGCCATGAGAGGGGTGACCACCTCGGAGGCGTCCTTGGTGGCGATAGCCAGGACGATCCCGAGGGCGACCAGGCCGCCGATGCCCATACCAGTGCCGACCAGGATGCCCCTGGCAGCTTCGACGGGGGAGTGGAGCAGGTCCATGCGGCGGCGGTGCCGGGCGTCGCGGAACCGCTGTCCGCGCTCTTCCCACTCGGCTGCGGCTTCCAGGTTCCCCGCGGCCTCGGCCGTGCGCATGTAGCGCTCGTAGCGGGCGGCGGTCCGACCGTCCCACGCGCGGCGGGCCACGATCCGCGCCCCACCGGCCACGAAGAGACTGTGCCGGGCGGTGAACCGCAGCGTGTTCGTGGTGCGTTCATCCGTGGCGATGCGCTTGATGACGTGGCCGGAGCGCACCCACAGCGGCACGGGGGCCGGCGGTGCCGCGTCCGGGACCACGGTCAGCGTGGTCACCGGTGCCGGTTCGACGGGCGGGGGGTTGGTGGTCTTGTGCAGGCGAACGACGTTGTCGCTCATCACGGAACGTCTCCTGACTGCCCCCACAGGGGCGGGAAGCTGAAGGGACCTGGTGGCCGTGCCGTACCGGGGGTGCGGCACGGCCACCAGAGCGAGCGGGCCAGCGGTCGTGCCGGGTGCGGTTCTCCGCACGGCTGAGCTGGGACGGCTCGGTGCGCGGGCCGTCGAGCCAGCAGAACGGGCGGAGGGTGTCAGCGGCGGTGAACACCCGGAGCGCGGCACCGGCCGGGGCGTCAGGCAGCGCGTAGACGCGGCCCCCCTCCAAGGAGGCCAGCAGCCGGGCAGCGTGGTGCTCGCAGCCGTCCGCGCCCCCGTTGCTGCGGTCGAGGACGGTCACGACGACCGGACCCACGCACAAGGTGGGGTCGTCCGGGTGCGCGGCGGGGCAACGGGCGTCCATGGTCACCACCACCCCGTCGACTTCCGAGCGGCCTTGTCGCGGGCGGCCTCGGTGACGATGCGCTGCCGCTCGGTCTGCAGGGCCGTGATCTCGGCGATCAGCCGGGTCTCCGCGGCCGTCCAGGCGGTGTCCATTGCCCGTTCGGCGCGGCCGGTGCTCTCGCCCCGGTGGAGTCGGTAGCCGCCGGTGACGGCGGCACCGGCGACGGCGCGGCGCTCGCGGCGGTCCAGCGGCCACAGTTCGCGACGACGGACGGCGTCCAGCTTGCGGGTGGTCTGCTGAATCTCGCGGTCCAGGCGGCGGGTATCGGGCTTACCCATCTCAGGCACTCCTCGGGGTGGCGAAGGCTTCGGGTGGGCGCGCGGGCATCACGCGACCCGCTTCCATGCGGCGCGTAGCCGGACCTCGGAGGCGGAGTGCCCGGCGGCCCGGAACCGGGTGGCCATCTCGCGGTAGGAGAGGGCGGGGGTTTCGCTGGTGCGGATCTCGTCGACGATGACGTCCAGGGCCTCATCGGTGAGTGCCGGGACGGCCTCCAACGAGCGGTTCGGGAGAGGCTCGGACGGCCCCCACACCGGGAGTTCCCACCGGGGTGTGACGTCGGGCGTGACGCGGGTGGTCACGCTGGTCAGCGCCCTGCCGGTGTCCTGACCCGCCCGCGCGGACTCCAGCGTCGACCAGGCTTTCGCGAGGGTGTCGGCGGTGGTGGCCTGGACGCGTGCGACGCGCGCACCGGCTTCCGTCACGGCCGTCAGCCGGGTCTCCTCGGTCGCCGCTTCGGCACGAAGTCGGGCGCGGGCCACGGCCGCCTCGTCGCGGGCTTCCTGCTGGATTCCGCGGATCGCGTCCAGGGCGACCGGGGTGAGCGCGGTGCGCTCCCACAGTCCATGGACCAGCCACAAGGCTTTGGCCGCGAGGGGCAGCCAGGCCACGGCCAGCCATGCGCCGGCGGACTCCTCGGCGGTGAGCGCGTGGGCGACCAGGACGGCGGTGGCGAGCAGACCGAAGCCCCAGCCGACCGCGGTGACCACACGGCTGTGGTCACCCTGTGAGGCGAGGCGGCGCTCGTAGGCGAGGGTGGCTAGCCAGCCGCCGTCGATGCCGATCCCGACCACCAGCGCGACCAGCCACGGCATCGCCGTGCCCAGCCACATCACCACCACGGCCAGGGTCAGCACCATGGAAACCGTCGTCATCGCGACGGCGGGCAGTACGGTCCGGGCCTTCATGCCGCACCCCCGAGGGTGAGCAGGGCGGCGAGGATGAGCAGGACGCCACCGGCCTGGGTGAGGTCGACCGCGCGGCGCAGGCAGGTGAACTTGCGGACGGCGAGGCGGGACAGGCCAGCGATGTCGGCGGCCAGGTCCCCGCCCACGACCGCGTTGATCTCCTCGGCGGACAGGGTGGCCCACAACGGGAAGCCGTGCCGACCGGACAAGTTCGGCCGCACCGACCGCAGCAGCAGCCCCGCCGCGCCGACCAGCAGTGCCAGACCGATTCCGCCCACGGTGAGGGCAGGGAGGTTCAGCGGCAGGTCACGGGCGACCGTCCAGGTGCCGGCGAGCACCGCGCCGACGAACGCCAGTAACAGGGCCGTCTTGGCGTCGGTCCGGGCGATCTCCGCCTTCACTTCGGCGTGGGCGGCGGTCAGGTTCTTCTCGGCGGCACTCACGCGGCACCCCCGGAAAGGGGCGCCTCGGCCGTGCGGTTGAGCAGCGCGACGCGGGCGGCGAGCGCGCGGCGGCGGGCCCGGCGGATGCGGCGGGCGTCCAGTTCGTTCGGCACTCGGTCGAGGGCGGCGATGTGCGCGTCGACCAGGTCGACGTCCGCCAGGATGACGGGCATCTCCCGCTCGATCGCGTCCAGCTCCGTGGCCGTCGGCTCCATGAAGTCGGCGAACGCGGTAACAGCGTCCTGAACAGTGACGATGTGACTCATTGGGTCGTGTTCCTCTCACGGGTGAACGGCCCGAAAAGAGCCACCGGTGTTCGCGCACCGGGGGCTCACGCCGTTGAAGTCGGGTTCTCCGGCTCCCCGCCGCTTCGGCCGTACGGACCCCGCTCGAAGAGCGGTCCCGGACGGCCGAAGGAGGCAACCGGCGCGGCGCTGATCGCCGCGATTCGGTGAACGTGACCGGCCGGCAGTGGCGCTCGTTGGCGCTCACGGACCGGGGATGGAACGGCGCGGCTGTCTCGGTCGCTCACGGCCGCGCCCATCGCTTTCGTCGACTCATTGCCGCTCCTTAGGTCGTCTGATCAGGGGATACGCACTGCAAGGGGGGGCTGTTGTCCCCACTCTCCGGCCGTTGCTCGCGGTCACCGGGCCACCTCGCCAGTCGGGCCGAAGCCCTGTCCCCTGGCCTTGCCGGGCGGTCTTGCAGCGTGCTCCGCCCTGCGAATGGGGACACCAAAGAAGGCACCCCGATTCCCGCTGTCCTAGGACTGCGGGTCGCTGAGAAGGCCATGGCGCACAGTCCTGGGACTGTGTTTCACTGGGCAGTGACAAGAGGAGGGCTACATGGCGCCCAAATGGCGAGAGCTCGCGGACCGGCTGGCTGCTCAGATCAGGAGTGGCCAGTACCAGCCCGGTGACCAGTTGCCGCAGATCCGAGAACTGGTCGAAGCCGGTGAAGGGTCGAAGTCCACAGTCCACGCGGCCTACAAGGCGTTGGAGTCCGAAGGACTGGTCACCTCCTCGCGTGGGCACGGCACCGTCGTGCGGGAGCCGAAGCCTTTGAAGCGACTGGGGATCGCCCGGTACGACAAGGCGAAGTGGCGCGACGGTGACGAGGTGGCGTTCATCGCCGACCGGGTCGCGTCCGGGCGTACGTACCAGCGGAACGAGCAGACGCAGACCGTCCGCAAGGAGAAGGCGTCTGCCGCAGTCGCCGAAGCTCACGGACTCCCGGAGGGGGCGGACGTCTACGCACGCGCCCGTGTGGTCAAAGAGGGTGCACAGCCGACGCACACGTTGACCAGCTATTACCGTCCCGAGCACGTCGAAGGCACACGCATCGTGGACCCGACGCCGGGCCCCGCCGGCCGGGGTGGCGGCTTCCGCGTCCTGTACGACGCCGGATACGAGATCGACCGCATGAAGGAAGAACTCTTCGCCCGCGTCGCCACCGCGGAGGAAGCCCAGTTGCTTCAGCTCTCGCCGGGTGAGTGGGTCGTGGAGTTGCACCGCACGACGTACACGGCCGACGGGACTGTGGTGGAGTTCGCCATCGGAGTGCACGCGGCCACTCGATTCGCGTGGGCCTACGAGTTCAAGGTTCCCGACTCGGCAAAAACGGAGGACGAGAGCAAGTGATCCCGACACAGGCATGGGCCGACGCTCAGCGGCTCTGGGACTTCCAGCAGATGGGCCATGAGCCGCGCCCGTGCTCTGTGGCGATCGGCCTCGGCAGCCACGACCTGGGGGTCGCCGACACCACCGCCGAGCTGTACCACCAAGGCATGGCACCGGTAATCGTCTTCACCGGCGCCACCAGCCGCACGACGCGCGAACGAATGCCCCGCGGCGAGGCCGAGCACTACCGAGAGCGCGCGATCGAGCTGGGGGTGCCGGCGAGCGCCATCCTCGTCGAGCCCGACGCCAGGAACACGGGCGAGAACATCCGCTTCTCCTGCGTACTGCTGGAAGAGCGAGGCATTCCCGTGTCGTCCGCTCTGCTGGTCAGCAAGCCCTACGAAGAGCGACGGGCGTACGCGACGGCGTGCAAGATCTGGCCCGAGGTGGAGTGGGTGAGCGCGTCGACCCCCATGTCCTTCGCCCAGTACGTCGACTCCCTCCAGGACGTGCACCTGGTCGTCGACATGCTGGTCGGGGCCCAGCAGCGACTCACGGTCTACCCGCGCCAAGGGTTCATGATCGAGCAGCAGATCCCGGACGACGTGGCTGCCGCGTACGAGCGGTTGAAAGCCGAGGGATTCACGAGCCGACTCGTGGCAGAAGAAGCGCGGTAGAACTTTCTCTGCTTCATCAAGACCCCGCGCACGGCGCGGGGAGCGCGCCGCCTTTGCGGCGCGGCCTGCCTCCTGTCTTCGCCCCGGCTGGCCGCGCCCGGCGGCGCGCCGCGTGCAGGGGGCAGATGGGAGCAACCCGTACAGCCCATGGAGAGGGGCGGCATCGCTGAGCGGTTTACGTGGCACGAGCGCCGCCGACTGCGGCCAAGGCCGTTGTGCTGTCGATCAGGCAAGCAGCGGAAGGGGATGGCGCCGGGGCCGGGCGACCAGGCCGGGCAGAAAAGGCCGGCGTAACCGGGCCGCCGTACCGCCGCCGTCACGGATGCGACAGCGTGAACGGACCAGCGCCGGGAGATGGGTCGAGGGGGAGCAGCTGCTGCCGCGATGTGGCCGAGCCCGTCATGGGCGCTCCGCTAGATGCACCACCTTCGTGGCTAAGCGTTCGGCTGTCGGGCCGTCCCTGAGCCGCACCGGGCCGTTCTCACTGCTCAGACTTCCTGCGTGCGGATCGACGTCCACCAGGCGGTGAGGCGGTCCGCCATTGCATCCAACGTCGTAAGTGGTGGCTCAAGCCGAAGTGCTCCGTCAGTTCGCTGCGCTCGCGCGACGGCGTTCGGGAGCTCCCGCCCGCCGCATGCTTCCGGGCCGACTCAGACCTAGCGTGCCCGACGGGTCGGCACAGTCCCTGCGACTCTCCCGGCTACGCTCGCGCGGGAGCGCCCCGCAGCGCGTGGCTGCGGGGCGCCTTGTGGGGTTTAGTCGACCGCCTGGCCGTCGTATGTACCGCCCACGCAGGGGTTGCCCGGCAAGTCGATCCGGGGCGTTCCGCCGCCCTCCCTGCACTGAGAAGGGCTGACGGCGGATGGGACACCCTGTGCGGTGGCGGTGGCGGCGCCTGTGAGGCCGAGTCCGGCGAGGGCTGCCGTGGCGATGCCGGCGGCGAGGATTCGTCGAAGGCGCATGTGGTTCCCCTTTCACGGATTGCCTCAGTTGGGGCACTAGCCAGCGTGATCCTCACCCATGTGGGTGGCACGTCATGTTGCGCCATTCGGGTGACAGGGCTGTCGGGTGCGGGGCCCGGTGACGCGACCCGTCGGACAGGCCCTAGTCGAGCCTCTCCCCGTTGTGCGTACCGCCCTCGCAGGTGCTGTCCGCCAGATGGGGCGTTCCGCCGCCCTGCTGGCACTCAGAAGGGGTGACGTCGGATGGGGCACCCTGTGCGGTGGCGGCGGTGGCGGTGGCGGCGCCTGTGAGGCCGAGTCCGGCGAGGGCTGCCGTGGCGATGCCGGCGGCGAGGATTCGTCGAAGGCGCATGTGGTTCCCCTTTCACGGATTGCCTCGGTTGGGGCACGAGTCAGCTTGCGCCTCGCCGAACGGGTCGGCCGCTCCGCGCACGGCGAGCTGCTGTTCCGCCTCGCCGGCAGCGACTCTCCCGGCTACGCTCGCGCGGGAGCGCCCCGCAGCGCGTGGCTGCGGGGCGCCTTGTGGGGTTTAGTCGATGGTGTACCCGTCGTACTTACCGCCCCAGCATTTGACGGTGTTGTGCAGATAGGGCTCTCCGCCGCCCTCCCTGCACTTAGCAGCGGTGGTGTAGTTGAAGTTATCCTGTGCGGTGGCGGTGGCGGCGCCTGTGAGGCCGAGTCCGGCGAGGGCTGCCGTGGCGATGACGGGGGCGAGGATTCGTCGAATGCGCATGTGGTTCCCCTTTCACGGATTGCCTAGGTTGGGGCACTAGCCAGCGTGATCCTCACCCATGTGGGTGGCACGTCATGTTGCGCCATTCGGGTGACAGGGCTGTCGGGTGCGGGGTCGGTGACGCGACCCGTCGGACAGGCCCTAGAACGAAGAGACCACCCCGGCCGGATGGGTGGTCTCTTCGTTGTTCCGAAGGGGGCAGCGTCCGCAACCGGCCCAATACTAAGAGCCGTATTGACCTGCGGAAACGCGCCCTTTGTGGCGGAGGGTGGCCGGACGCTGCGGGACGCTACACATTCTGTTTAGCGTCCGCCAGCGAGCCGCATACCCGGCCCTTGGGCGGCCGGAAGGAACTCCTAAAGCGGTGGTCAGCGTGGTTGCTGTACAGCACGGAAGTACAGCAACCACCGCAACCAGCCCCGAACACCAACGGCCCTGAGTGACCGTCTGACGTGCCGTCCAGACCTCTGCGACCACACTGCCCATAGTTCGCATCTGGAGGCCAAGCAATGGGAAGCACCAGTGACCCCGGGGCTATCCCTGGGGCCGTCTCGGGGCCGTCGAAGGGCGCTCAACGACGACCAACGCTGACAACCAGCGACAGCTAAGCCGCAGGTCGCAGCGTTGATCGATTACACAGCCGCAGGTCAGAGATCCGGCCCTTCACTTCTTCGGCTACTGATCGCGCCGACGGCGTTGACTCGGCCTTTGAGCCTCGATCCACCGCGTGATCTCTGATCGCGCGGTGTGATTGGTTTCGGGGTGGTTTTTCGGTTCCGGGCAGCATGCGTTTCCGGTTGGCCGCTGC